>JAKAUH010000745.1 GCA_021818605.1 Planctomycetota bacterium | reverse complement strand
GCGTCGCCTTGCGATCACGCCTATGGACATCTTGCACTTGGCAATCCATCGGGAGCTTTGTCCAGTCCAATGAAATCTTAACTTCGAATGCATAATCAAATCTCAATTCAGATGGAGCCACCCAAAAGTTGTAGGACCCATTGGTCTCGAGCCATTGCACTATGTAATCCAAGTCGATTATCAGAGAATAGCTGGAGCTAATCCAACGGATTCCATATACATAGCAATCATGGAATCCCAAGGATTCGAAGTCTGCTGCCGAGTAGACAGGTTTGAATTGAGGTGATTTCATGCTAGTATCCTTTTGGTTCAGAAACTGGCTGGGAGCGGTTGTCTGGGCTTCGGAGATCCTAGAAAAGCAAGTACAGAGCGCGGCTCTTCTCGGATAGTCCTTAGTTCGAGTTTCGCAGAAACGAGGGCGTACCGCGAGCGGCCCGGGGGTTGAATTCCCCCGGGATGGATCACTCGTCAGGTCGTGCATCGTCCGGGAATCCGCGGGCACCGGGCCGCTCACCCGGTGCGGCTGAGAAGCTCGGTGAGCTGGGCAATCCAGGCTTTCAGTGGGGTCTCGTCAGGGAGCAGACCCTCGGATTTCTCGTCGTAGCTCAGCCGTCTCAGGGTCGTCAACATGTCGGCGAACGACGGTTCGACCTTCTTCTGATACCAGGGCCGGAACGGGAACCGCACCGATTGATGGCCCGTCCTGTGGAACCAGACCACCACGATGGTGTAGATGAACATCGCCATCGGCGCCGTCCGCTCGACCGCCTTGGGGAGGCGATTGGCCGGGTCCTCTAACCCCAGGAATTGCTTGCAGTGTTCAAATGTGCATTCTGTCGCCCAGCGGCAGGCATACGCCGAGAGCACCTGCCGCGCCGTCCAATCGAGCTTGGTGCAGTAGAACATCTGATCGGGCCGCTTCCCCTCGACGTCATGCACCAACACGATGGTCAACAGCCGGTCCCGGCCCGATTTGTAGTACAGGGCCTGGATCGTCTTGACGTCCAGGGTCGCATGCAGGCCGAACTGGTCGAAGTCGAGTCGCGTCCAGGGCCGTTCGGGGTCGGCGGCCCACTCGGCCATGCCCGGCAGACGATCGCCTTTCTTTCGAGGTGCCCCCGGGGTCCCCGGGACCTTGGGAGGTGCCGGCTTGTAGAGGGCCCCATCGGGGTGGACGCGGCTGATGAGATGGACGTTAGCGGGCAGATGCGACAGGACGCTCTGGCCCCCGTAGGCGCTGTCACCGAGCACGATGATCTCATCGTCGGGGAACCAACGGGCCGCCAGATTGATCAGCTCCAGGGCCAACTCCGGTCGCGTGCGATGATCGGGATCCGTCTTGGGCTTGGCTTTGGCCTTGGGCTTGGCTTTGGCCTTGGGCTTGGCTTTGGCCTCGGCCTTCTTGGCCGCTTTCCCTTTGCCCTTCTTCCCCTTGGTGAGCCCCTGGCGGTTGATGTACAGCCGGGCGGCGATGGGCAAGGCGACGACCTTGGTGGGTGCCCAGAAGGGGTGGACGATGATCAGACACAGGACGACCCAATCGTGTCCCCAACTGACCAGGGCCTTGGGCCGACTGGAGATCAGCGGGTCGTAGTGCATGCCGGCGCCGTAGAGGGTCAGCCCGCGCTTGCGGCAGAGGGTGTCATCGACGGCCCAGAGCAGCTCGGCGCCCGGGGCCAGGATCGTCACGACCATCTTGGCCAACGCCATGGAGAAGGCGTCGATGTCCCAGGCGGCGTGGCTGAAGAAGCGATGGAACCGCGCCCAGTGCCCCTTGCCGACCTGGCCGCCGGAGAAGATGACTTCGGTGATGAAGCGGTGGCGCTGGGAGAGGATCCAGCCGGTGACGAGCACGAGGAAGGTCTGGTAGGTGGGTGCGGTGAAGACCGGGGCGAAGTGCTGTAGTAGGTCGAGGAACGAGGAGGTAAGTTCCATGGGTCGGCTTCCTTGTGTGGGTGACTCTTCGAGGTACACCAACCCAGAGGAGTAACCCAGAAATCGCAAGGAAGCCGACGTGTCTTTCTGATCAGAGACCGCCTCTCAAAAGTGCGAAACTCGATCTGAGCGCAGACGGCGCGACGTCCGCTCGTTCCTGGTCTCTCCGCTCGCCTCGCGGCGGGCGCGACGACGATGACGTCTCCCATCCGGTTTTTGGAGGACCCCATGGCCAGCGCAATCGACAAGCACGTACCACCCGGGAACACGATCACGGTCTCCCCCTGCGGGCAGTGTCAGTACACTTACAACAGCCCGGCCGGTTGCTACTTTCTCTCGTCCAGCACCTGCACGGGCTCCTGCGGCTGCGCGCCTTCTGTCAATGGCCCGCTCGCGCGGCTGGTGCGCTTCTGCCTGCCCCAGTCCACGACGTCGGCCGGCCTGATCCTGAACTGCACGCAGCAGGCCCCCGAGGATGTGGCGGACGATCCCGAGGAAGCGACGATGATCCGGGCGGTCGCCGATCTCTTCATTCAACGGCAAGCGGAGGCCCTGGAGTCGTCGAAGCGATGGAAGCTCATCGCCGTCGTGCTGGGCGTGCTCGCCGCCATTCTGGCCGTTGCCCTGGTCGTGGCCCTGATGACTCGCTGATGCGACGAGTCGCCGGCGCGATTCGCCGCGCTGCCCGCGCTGTTGATTTGGTCGCGGTCAGCCGTTAGTGTCGTGTCGATGGCGGGATCGGGGACGTCCACAGCGTCACCGATCCCGCCCGACCACCGAGCCGTGCCGAGCGAGCCCAACCGCGCCGCAGCCCCGAGGATGACCGACATGGGAGCCGAAGCCCGCATCGCCGAGTTGAAGCTGGAATTGCCCCCCGCGCCGAAGCCGGTAGCCACCTACGTGACGGCCATCCGCCATGGGGATTTGCTCTATGTCTCGGGCCACGGCCCGTATCGCACGGACGGCTCGCTGATCACCGGCCGGCTGGGCGAGAACATGGAAATCCCCGCCGGCCAGGCCGCCGCGCGGCAGACCGGACTGGCGATTCTGGCGACCCTGCGGTCGCACCTCGGCTCGCTCGACAACGTCGTCCGGCTGATCAAGACGCTGGGCATGGTCAACTCGACGCCCGAGTTCCACGACCATCCCCGGGTGATCAACGGGTATTCCGACCTGATGAAGGACGTCTTTGGCGACGCCGGGATCGGCGCCCGCAGCGCCGTCGGCATGGGCGCGCTGCCCGGCGGGATCGCGGTGGAGATCGAGGCGATCTTCCAGGTCAAGGACGAGGCCGTCGGACCGGGCTCGCCGATGTAATGGAACGGAGAGCCCTCCCGTGCGACGACCCGGCCGGCTTGACGGCCGAACCTGCCTGATCGTGGGGGGAACCGGCGGCCTCGGCCTGGCCTCGGCCCGCCGGTTCCTCGAGGAAGGAGCGCGCGTCGTGATCGCCGGGCACTCGCCCGACTCGGCCCGCTCGGCGATCACCGGGTTCGCCGCGCTTGGCCCGGTGTGGGACATCCCGGTCGACCTGACCGCCGGGCCGCCGGCGGTCGCCCGGCTCTTCAGCGAGGCGATCGATACCCTGGGCGGACGGATCGACGTGCTGCTGCACGTCGCCGGGATCAGCGGCCGACAGTTCGGCGACGGTCCGCTGCACGAGTGCTCCGACGCCGGCTGGGACCGCGTGATGGCCGTGAACGCCTCGGGCGTGTTCCTCACCAACCGCGCGGCCGTCCGGTTCATGCTCCGCCAGCCGATCGACGCGGCCGGATTGCGCGGCACGGTGGTCAACGTCGGCTCGGTGCTCGATCGATCGCCGGCGCCTCAGCACTTCGCCACGATCGCCTACGCCGCCAGCAAGGGCGCCATGCGCTCGCTGACCGTCGCCGCCGCGGCGCGGTATGCTCCCGATCGGATCCGGTTCAACCTGCTGGTCCCCGGCCTGATCGACACGCCGATGGCCACCCGCGCCGTGAATGACCCGGCGATCCGCCCGTACGTCGCGGCCCGCCAGCCGATCACCGCCGGGCCCGGGACGGCCGAGGACGTCGCCGAGGCGGCCCTCTTCCTCTGCGAGCCGGCCGCGCGGTTCGTCACCGGCACCGAGCTCGTCGTCGACGGTGGCTGGTGCGTCGCCGAGCGGACCCAACGGGAGGACACGGCCCCGGTCGTGATGCAGCACTCGCCATGAACAAGAGTGACCGCCCGGACGTCCTGTCGCAGTACCTCTCGGCCGCCCGAGCCGCGCTCGATGCGATCGAGGCGACCGAGCTCCCAGCGATCCGCGAGGCAGCCGCCCGGTTCGCGGCGACGATCCTCGCCGGCCGGCTGGTTCACGTCTTCGGCACGGGGCACTCGCGGATGGCCGTCGAGGAGATGTTCCCCCGCTACGGCTCGTTCCCGGGCTTCCACCCGATCGTCGAGCTGTCGATGACCTTTCACAACCCGGTCGTCGGCGCCAACGGCCAGCGGCAGGCGATGTTCCTCGAGAACGTCCAGGGCTTCGGCCCGGTCGTCTGGCGGAACTTCGCGACCGACCCGGGGGATTGCCTGCTGGCGATCTCGACCAGCGGCTGCAACGCGGTCACGATCGACGTGGCCCTCGAGGCCAGGCGGCTGGGGATCTGGGTCGCCGCCCTCACGTCGACGGCTCACGCCGCGGTTTCGACGTCGCGGCATGAGTCGGGCAAGAAGCTGCACGAGGTGGCCGACCTGGTGCTCGACCAGAAGGCCCCGCCGGGCGACTCGGCCGTCTGGGTCGAAGGCCTGGAAACGCCGGTGTCGCCCATTTCGAGCGTCAGTGGCTGCGCGATCATCAACCTGGTCAAGGCCGAGGCCGCCCGGCTGCTGACCGAGGCCGGCGCCCCGCCGAAGGTCCTCACCGCCGCCTGCCACCTGGGAGCCGAGAGGGCCCGGCAGCTTTTCGAGGAGACCTACGACGACTACCGGCGGCGGGTAGGCGTGCTCTACCGCTGAGAGTCGGTTTCGACAGGGCGGCCACCTGACGCAGGTTCGGGATCGCGCACGACGAGCGAGTACAGGGCCGGCACGACGAAGAGGGTGGTGAGCAGGCCCGCCAGGATGCCGCCGATGACGGCGCGTCCCAGGGGCGCGTTGGCCTCGCTGCCGCGAGCGGTCGCCAGCGCCATGGGGATCAGGGCGAAGAAGGCGGCCAGCGCGGTCATCACGACCGGCCGGGCGCGGATCGACGCCGCCTTGCGGATCGCGGCGTCGGGCGACAGGCCCTCATCGGTCCGCAGGTTCTGGGCGAAGTCCACCATCAGGACCGTGTTCGAGACCACGATCCCCACCATGAAGATCACGCCCAGCAGTGACTGGACGTTGATCGCCGTGCCGGTGACGTAGAGCATCAGGACCACGCCGACCAGTCCCAGCGGGACGGCGAAGAGGATGACCAGCGGAGTGAGGTACGATTTGAACAGGGCGGCCATCAGGAAATAGATCAGAAGCGTGGCCAGAACCAGGCCGAAGCCCAGGCTGCGGAAGGTTTCCTGCATCCTCGAGTATTCACCACTCAGCTCGATCGAGGCGCCCTGGATCGTCTTCCGTTCGGCGGAATGGTCCCGCGGGTCGTAGGGGATGAACGTTCCATCGGGCTGACGGATCCCGAAGCGCGCGACCACCTTCGCCACGTCGTCGGCCACATGGCCGAGGTCGCGGCCCGAGACGCCCATCGTCAGGTCGATCGTCGACTGGTAGTTGCTGTGGGTGATCTCGGTCGGGACCGTCGAGCGGCGAAGCGTGGCGATGTTCCGCAGCGGGATCGGCCTGTCCTGGTGCAGGCCGGTCACCGGCACGTCGAGCAGCGTATCGATCGAGTCGATATCTTCCTCGAAATACTGGACACCGACGAAATACTGGTTCTTGGTGACCGGGTCGATCCAGAAGTTCTTCTTGTAGAACTGGATGCTCGAATTGAGCGCCGCGACGACGTTCTCCATGACCTCGGCCTGGTTGAGCTTGAGGTCGGCGACCTTGGTACGGTCCACCTCGATGATGTACTCGGGATAATCCAGCCGCTGGATGATCCGGGCGTCGACCACCCCGTCGATCGCGACCAACTCCGCCTGGATTGCCTCGGCGATCGCGCGGGCCTGGGGAAGATTCTTGGCCGACAGGCGGACGTTGATCGGCGACGATTTCCCCTCGTTCATGGCCGAGCGGATCATGCCGCCGGCATCGAAGGCGAATTCCAGGTCGTCGAATCGCGGCCTCAGCTCGTCGCGAAGCATCGCGACGCACTCCTGCGCCGAACGCGAACGATCGTGTTTGAGCTGGACCTTGATCACGGCGTCCATTGGGCCGGCGTTGGGCGTGTAGGCGGCCGACAGGTCGGCGACGACGCCCAGCTCCGAGATGATGATCTGGAGGTCCTCGCCGATCGCTTCGCGGACGAACTGCTCGACCCGCGCGACCTTCTTCTCGGTCTCCTCGATCCGGGTGCCGCTGGCGGCTCGCGCGTAGATCTCGAAGGCGCCCGAATCGACCTCGGGAAAGAATTCGCGCCGCAGTTGGCTGCCCACGCCGACGAGCGTCGCCACCAGCAGGCCGACGGCCAGGAGCACGACGGGAAGGCGATGATTCATGACGCGACCGAGCTGCCGGACGTACCAGGCGATGCCCGATTCGATCAGCGCCTCCCACCGGGCGAAGGCGCGAGCGAGCCAGCCACGACCGTCGCCAGGATGAACCTCGGGCTCGGTCTCAGGCGAGAACGGCGCATGGTCCGCCACGCCGAGCGTCTCGTCACTGTTGGCCTTCACCCCGTGCCCCGCGCCGGGAACGGCGTGCGGTTTGAGCCACCTGGCGGATCGGGCCGGGACGAACGAGCGTGAGAGCAGGTAGGCGAAGATCATCGCGAAGGTGACGCCCGCGGCCATCGGGCGATAGAGGAACTCGCCCAGGCCGGGCATGAGGGCCAGCGGGGCCAGCACCAGCAAGGTGCAGAGGCTGGCGACCAGCTCGGGCATCGCGACCTCACTGGCGCCTCGGAACGCAGCCTCCTCGGGCGAGGCGCCCAGGCCCAGGTGCCTGTGGGTGTTCTCCAGGCAGATGATGGCGCTGTCAACCATCGGCCCAATCGCCAGCGACAGGCCCGCCAGCGTCATGACGTTGATCGTGTTCCCCGTGGCATACAGGCCGATCAGCGACGCCAGGACTGCGATCGGGATCGTCAGCACGGCGATGACGGTCATCCGCCACTCGCCCAGGAACAGCAGGATCACCAGCGAGCAGAGGATCGCCCCGAGCACACCCTCTTCAACCAGGCTCTCGATCGAGTGACGAACATAAACCGACTGGTCCATCACGACATTGAGGTTGATCGTCGAGCTGGTCAGTCGCGACTGGATGTTGCCGACGGCCCCCTTGAGGTTGTTGACCACGTCGAGGGTGCTGGCGCCGAGCTGGCGGAAGACCGGGATGTAGACCTGCCGCCGGCCATTGACGCGCACCACGTTGGTCTGGATGAAGCTGGAGTCCCTGGGGACCGCCACGTCGCGGAGGAACGTGGCATTGCCGGCCTCATTGTGCAGCGGGATGTCCTCCATCCGGCCCACGACGTCGAACAGGGAATTGCTGTCGATGGCGTAATCGGTCTTGCCGATCTTGGCGCTGCCGGTCGGGAGGAAGACGTTGAACTTGTCGACGGCCCTGAGGATATCCATCGGCGAGAGATGTCGGGCCTGCAGCCGGATGCGGTCGAGGTAGACCATGACCGCCCGGACCTTGCCGCCATAGACCAGCGGCGAGAGGGCGCCGGGCAGCGACATGATCTGCGGGCGCACCTGGTATCGTCCGATGTCGTACAGCGCGGCCTCGCCCTCCGTCGGGCTATCGAGCGCCACCAGGCAGACCGGCGTCGCGCTGGTCGGGTCATAGGGCAGCACCACGGGGGGCAGGGTCCCCGGCGGCATCGTCGGGTATTCCCACCCCGCGTAGGAATTCACCTCGGTCAACGCGCCGCTGCGGTCCACGTTGCTGCTGAAGTAATTGCGGACGATGCTGATCCCGATGATCGACCGCGACTCGATCTTCCGGCCCCCCGAGGCCTGGCCCACGCCGCGCTCCAGCCGCGCGGTGATGTTCTTCTCGATGCTGGCCGCTGGCA
Source organism: Planctomycetota bacterium (assembly GCA_021818605.1). Classification (GTDB taxonomy): domain Bacteria; phylum Planctomycetota; class Planctomycetia; order Isosphaerales; family Isosphaeraceae; genus JAKAUH01. The sequence continues at coordinate 6,994 of JAKAUH010000745.1, read as the reverse complement.
TCCCGCCGTAGAACACCAGGGCCTGTGTCGCCGGACTCCTGAAAACCGGGAGGATGTCGACCGGGATCGAGTACGCCGACAGTCCGCCCAGCACGACGAGGGCCAGCACCATCACCGTCACCGCGATCGGATTTCGCAACGAGGCCCGGATCAGTCCGTCCATCTCACACTCCCCGGCCCCAGGCAGGAGCGGGCTCCACAAACCATGCGACGAGGACTCCGGCGTGTCCGGGGGTCATTGGCGGGTCGCGACGCGCAGACCGTCCTTGACGAACGTGCCCGCGCGGAGAACCAGGTTCTCGTCGGGCTTGATGCCCGCGAGGATCTCCGCGAGCGTTCCGTCGTCGCCGCTGAGCTGGACCTCTACCCGATGGACGACCCCGTCGCGGACGACAAGGACCGCGCCGTGAGAGCGGCCGATATGCTCGACAACGCAGGAGGTGGGAACCGAGAGGCTCCGGGGGTTGCGGCCCAGCGTGATGGTGGCCTTGCCGTACATGCCGTCGTAGAGCAGCAGATCCGGGTTGGGCAGATCGATCTCGACGCGCATCAGCCGCTCGGCGTCCTCGGCCCGAGCGATCCGGGCGAGGACGCCCTCGAACGAACGGTCGTTGAGGGCGTCGACGCTGATGGCGGCGCGGTCGCCGACCCTGGTCAAGGCGACATCGCGATCGGGGACCAGTACGACGACGCGCATCAGGTCGGTCCGCTTGACGGTCAGGAGCGGCTGCTTGCCGCCTTCCATGGCCGAATGGATCAGGGCGCCCTTGTGGAAGGTGCGGTGGGTGACGACGCCGTCAAACGGCGCGACGATCCTGGCATACTGGAGGTTGACCTGGAGACGATCCCGCCTCGCCTCGGCCACGCGCAGCGAGGTCCTGGCCTGCACGGCGTCGGCCTTCGCCTTTTTGACCTCGGCCGCGGCGGCCAGGGCACGGGCGCGGGCCGTCTCGATGGCGAGTTCCGCGGTCCGCTCGGCGGCCCGAGCGGCGTCAAGGGCGCTCTGCCGCTCGTCGACCAGCCTGTAGTCCACCGCCCGGCTCTCGGCCAATCCGCGAGCACGGGCGAACTCCTTCTCGGCGAGCATCCGTTCCGCCTTGAGGCGGTCGACATCCGAAACGGCCTGGTTCGTCGCCGCCTCGGCGGCCCTCCGCTGCGCCTCGGCCACCTGGACCAGAGCGTCCGCCTGGGCAATCGCCGCCCGCGCCTGCTCGACCACCGCCGACGCCTCCTCGACCGCCTTCGCATCGCGCGGCACGTGGATCACCGCCAGAACCTCGCCCTTCTTGATCCGCGAGCCGATGTCGACCGCCTGGCTCTCCAGATAGCCGGAGACCATCGCGTAGAGATCCACCGTCTCGAACGATTGGATCGAGGCCGGCTGCCGGATCGCCCGCGAGATCCCCCCGGCGCGAGGCCGGACCGTCTCGACGATGGGCAGCTTCGGCTCGCGGGACTCGGCGGCCGCGGATCGGACATCCGTGGAATGCGCACCGCTGCGCGACAGCCAGATCCCCGCACTGACCACGGCCAGCAGCAGCGCCACGCTGGCCAGCCGAAACCAACGCCGCCGCATCCGATTCGATCGAGGGCCAGGAGACACCGTCGTCAAACTCCAGGGAGGAGCACGTCCAGAACGATCCCGCAATGCCCGGATGATCGGCCGAGGATCGTTAACCTAAATTCTCGCGGCAACATGCCTTCTGTCCAGGGCCGCGAACCGCCACGACCCCCGTGGACTTCACGCAATCTTCACAAACGGTTGACAGTGAACCTCTTGCGCCTTTTAAGAAATAACTTATTCGAAAAGAGATCGTGTGACCCGATCGCGAGGACGAATTGTACTGTGACGATTGCAAGGAAACGGGTGATAGCCCAGGCAAGATCGGAGAACTCTGCGTGCCGGCGACTTCATGCGGCAGGAGGTCCTCGACGATGACAGGGAATCTCATCATCGCCCCTCGGCCGCAAGCATGGTTAATATCTCTTGCGGCATGGGCGATCTGGGCCGCGGTGGCGAGCGGCCAGGAGATGGCGACCATCACGGGCGGGGCGTCTTCGCCAACGGCGCGGCCGGCCATTCCACCGCCGAGGCGATACCAGCCGAGCGATCCATCCCTGGGAAGACGTCGAATCGCATCGGCATCTCCGGAACGTGTGCAGGGCACGACCGGAGCGACGCCGCCGTCGCCGCCCTCGGTCGCCCCGTTGCCGGGCGGGGGCAGGGAATCCGCCGTGAAAGTCGAAGAGCCCGAGTCGGGGACCACGCCGGCACCGCCGCCCCGCCTGCCGGTTGATGCCACGCTGATCCCAGGCCGGGTGGTTCAGCCCATCGACCTGGCCAACGCACTGAAGCTGGCCGGCGCCACCGAACTGGACATCGCGACGGCCCGGCAGCAGATCCTCCAGGCCGCGGCCGTGCTCAGCCAGGCGCGGGCGCTCTGGCTGCCGTCCCTGTTCTACGGGCCAAGCTGGTACCGGTCCGATGGCCAGATCCAGACGGTTACCGGTCAGGTTCAGACGATCAACCGCAGCGCCTTGTTCCTCGGTGGAACGGCGGCGCTGGCGAATACGATCCAGGGGCCCCCGCCGGGGACGGGGATCCCTTCCGTCAATGGCATGACGACGGTGCTGCGGATTTCCGATGCCTTCTTCGAGCCCATGGCCGCGCGCCGCGTTTTGAACGCGAATCAGGCGGGGTTCCGGACCGCGACCAACGACGCGATGCTCCAGGTCGCCGAGGCCTATTTCAATCTCCAGGGTTCGACGGGGCGGCTGGCCATTGCCCGTGAGGCCGCGGCGAACGCCGAAGCGCTGGCGTCGATCGCCGCGGCCTACGCACGCGAGGGAGAGGGCACTGAGGCCGACTATCGCCGTGCGTTGACCGAGGTGAAACACCGACGGCGCGAAGCCAATCGCGCCAGCGGCGCGTTGCTGGTTGACTCGGCCAATCTCGTTCGCCTGCTGGTGCTCGACCCGAAGATGGTACTCGCTCCGGTCGAGCCGTCGGAGTGCATCATCCGCCTGGTTCCCGATGACATCCCGCTCGATAGGCTACTCAATCAGGGCTTCCGAGCTCGACCCGAACTGGCCAGCGCACAGCAACAGATCGAAGCCGCCTCCATCCGGCGCAGGCAGGCGAGGATGCGCCCGTTCGTCCCGAGTATCTTCGCGACCTACGCGGGAGGCGGGTTAGGTGGCGGCGCGGGTTCGTTCTTCGGGAACTTCGGCGGGCGGGGCGACGCCGAGATCGGCCTGTTCTGGGAGCTTCAAAACCTCGGTTTCACCGACTTCGCCATCATGCGCCAGCGCGCGGCGGACCTGGAGATCGCCAACCTGGCGAAGACCCGGACCATGACTCAGGTCGGCGCCGATATTACAGGTTCCTATGAGTTCCGCCAGGCCGCGGCCCGCCAGATCGAGGATGCCCGCGAAGCCCTCGTGGAGGCCATCGACTCCCTCAAGCTCAACTTTCTGAACCTCCGCCAGGGCTCGCTCTTACCCCGCGCCACCCGCCCGATCGAGGTCTTGCAGCCCATCCAGGCGCTGGCCCAGGCCCGGCTCGATTACCTGGACTCGGTGCTCGACTACAACCGTGCCCAGTTCCGATTGAAGCGAGCGATCGGCCAGGCGCCGTAACTCGCCCCAGCCCGGTAGAATCGGGGGCAGGCACGCGGGTCGAAATCCAGGTGAAGACAGCGGGGAGCCGGGCGGGATGAGTCGTATCCTGGTGATTGAGGACGAGGAGAACATTGCGGATTCCCTGGTGAACGGCCTGCGCGAGGAAGGGTACGTCGTCGAGCGCGCGGCCGACGGGATCGCCGGCTGGACCCGGCTGCGCGACGGGACCTGGGACCTCGTCCTGCTCGACTGGTGGCTCCCTGGAGTCGATGGCCTGGCGCTGCTCCGTCGGTTCCGCGAGCGGGATCGGGTGACGCCCGTGCTACTGTTGACGGCCCGCGACCAGGTGGCGTATCGCGTGCTCGGCCTGGATAGCGGCGCCGATGACTACCTGTGCAAGCCGTTCGATTTTGACGAGTTGCTGGCGCGGGTGCGCGCCCTGATCCGACGCGGCGACGACCGGCTCGATCTCGTGCTCGCGCGCGGGGACGTCTCGGTGGATCTGGCCGAGGGTGCGGCGCGGCGGGCGGGACGCTCGCTCGACCTCTCGGCCAAGGAGCTGGCGCTCCTGATCCTCTTCCTCCGCCACCCGGACCGGGTGCTCGCGCGGTCTGAGATCTACGAGCGGGTGTGGAAGGAGCCGTTCGACCCCACATCCAACACCCTGGGCGTTCTCGTCATGGAGCTGCGGCGGAAGCTCGAGGCGCTGGGCGGACGACTGATCCACACGGTGCGGGGCCGCGGCTACGTTTTCGGCGAGGCGCCGGGCCGGGATCTGGAGGACCCGCGATGACCCTGGCCTCTCGCCTCTCGGCGTTCTTTCTGGCGGCGCTGGCCCTCGTGCTGGCGGGGTTCTCCGGTACGCTGTACGTCCTGGCACGGACCTATCTGGTCGGGCAGCTCGACGAGCGGCTGCAGCACGCGCTCGACACGCTGGAGGCGTCGGTGGACATCGAGCCCGGCGGCCTGGAGTGGGAGCCGGCCGACCGCCAGTTGCGACTGGGGATCGAGCCCGGGGCCGGCGGAGTCCGGTGGGTCGTGAGAGATGGCGGCGGCGGGCTGGTGGACCACTCGGCCAACGCCGAGCCAGACAACTTCCCTGCCGCCTGGGCGCCGAGATCCTGGCCCGCGAGCCCTGGGGACGGGACCGTTTTCGGCGCGGCCGGCGGCTGGCGACTGGCGGCTCGCCGGTTGCGGCTCGACGACCTGCTGAAGCGGGGCCGCGGACATCCGGACGACCAGCCCGGCTACGAGGTGCAGTACCGCGCGCTGGTCCTGGTCGCCGGCCTTTCTCCGGGACCAGTTGAGGGTACGCTGGACCGGCTGGGATTGACCCTCGGCGGGCTGTCGGTCGGCATATGGGTCCTGTCACTGACGGCGGGACGCTGGCTGGGTCGGCGGGCGCTTCGGCCAGTAAGCCGGATGGCGAACGCGGCGACGGCGATGACGGCCGCCGATCTGGGCCAACGGCTGCCGATTCCCGGCACCGGCGACGAGCTGGATGCGCTAGGGCAGGCCTTCAACGACCTGCTGGAACGGCTGCACGAGGCATTCGCGCGGCAGCATGCCGCATACGATGGTCAGCGCCGCTTCGCCGGCGACGCTTCGCACCAACTCCGCACGCCGCTGGCCGCCCTGATGGGGCAGGTCCAGGTCGCGCTGCGCCGCGACCGGCCGCCCGAGGAATACCGGCGGGTCCTGGAACGGGTCCGCGATGAAGGGCTCCGCCTGAGGGAGATTGTCGAGTCCCTGCTGGTGCTCGCCCAGCCGCGGGGCGAGGGGCCCGAGCCTGGTCAGCTCGACCTGGCCGTCTGGGTCCCCGACCAGATCCGCCGATGGGCCGACCACCCTCGGGTGACCGACCTGCATGCCGAGGTCGCCGACGACGGGCCGCTCGTCGTGCGCGCTCACCCGCTGCTGCTGACGCAGGCGATCGATAATTTGCTCGAGAACGCCTGCAAGTACGGCCCGCCGGTCGCTCCGATCGTCGTCCGGGCCTGGCGCGAGGGAGATTCGGTGATGCTGGGCGTCGAGGACCGCGGCCCGGGTCCGCCCGCCGAGGATCGCTCTCGGGTGTTCGAGCCCTTCTTCCGCGGCGAACACGCCCGGCGGAAAGGGGTCGGCGGGGCGGGGCTCGGCCTGGCCGTCGCGCGCCGGATCGCCGCGACCTCCGGCGGGACACTGGACATCCGCAGCCGGGACGGATCGGGCTGTCTCTTCTACCTCCGGCTCCCCGCGGCGGATCCAGGCCCAGCCGATGCCGCAGCCCCGGCGCCCTGAGGCCCGTCATGCTGTGTCCCGGCAGAATTCGGCGCCGTCGCCGGGATGAAGACCTTCACATCCGGATGCATCGTGTACAGCCGATCCTGGCCCTGCGGCGTGCCGACGAGGATCGCGCTGGAGCAGTTGTTGCGAATGATCGGGTTCCCCGGGTATTTCTCCCAGTGGATCAGGTCACGCGATCGGGCCACGCAGGTCGTCCAGTCTTTCCAGGGCCGCTCGGAATTGGCGTGGTAGAAACCGTAATAGAACCCCTCGCGCCGGACGATTTGATTGAGGGCCACCGCCGTCCGGTCGTACGGCTCGGGGCCCATCGCGAGGATCGGTTCGTCGCGGACGTTGGTCCAGATTTTCCGGTCTTTTGAGGACGCCAACCAAACACCCCGGTCGCCACGCTCGTAGAAAAGATAATAGGTGTTGTCCTGGAACCAGGCGGTGGGCGTTCCGAACGGGCCCTTGCTGATGGGCGAGTGGTTGGCCTTGCGCACGTCGAGAGACCCGCGCTCGGTCCAGTGCAGTCCATCCGGCGAGGTCAGGAGATGCGCGATGTCGCCACGTCCCTCGGCGAACATCGAGTACTCCCCGTCGCGACGGAGGACGCACATGTCTTCGACCCAGGTCTCGGTGAAGATTGGGTTCCTGGGGTCGCGGTCCCAGCGGATGCCGTCGCGTGAAGTGGCGTGGCCCAGCGACATGGCTGGCGGGTTGTTGCGTGCGTATCCGGTGTACCAGAGGTGATAGGTCCCGCCATCATCGACCAGGATATAGCCCCGCTCGCGGATCTTGCGGTCCCAGGTGTCGCGGCCGGTGCCGGCGAAGACAGGATTCTCGGGGATCGGCTTCCAGTCGACCAAAACCCACGGAGCCGATTCGGTGCCGGGTTCGGCGGCCCGAGCGCCTGGGGTCGGCCCGGCCAGGGAAGCCAGAATCGCAACGAGGGAAAGGACGATCCGCTTCCAGAGGAAATCAGGGACCATGTTTGCGTCCTAAGAAACGGCCTGGTTCAAGCCCGGGTAACACTTTCCGGCGTAAAGCTTGGGGCCGTTCTGGCGATAAACTCTTGTCTAATTACCACTTGCGACCACTACAACGC
>JAKAUH010000753.1 GCA_021818605.1 Planctomycetota bacterium | reverse complement strand
GGATCCTGGTTGGTAGAGTAGAACCTTGAAGTCGGGAAACCGTCCCTGACCTGATTGATGAACGAACGGGGTCGATCCCGGGACGGGCCCGGCCCAGTCCGGCCCGGTCCAGCCCGGCCCGCCGGCCCATCCCAGGGAGGCGCGGCGGGGAAGGAATCCGCGGAGAAAATGAGCCCGGGCCGCGCGGAGAGTGTCGCGACGGCTCGTCGCAAACTGTTGTACTCGCGGCGGCTCTGCCCGGTCAATCGGCCGGCTGGCGGCCGGCCGCGGCCATCGAGCGGAAGACCGATCCTGACATGAACCTGTACGGCTTTGCCCGCGTCACGAGTGCCTCGATCCGCGTCGCCGTGGCGGATCCGTCGGCCAACGCCGATGAGATCCTCCGCGTCCTGAAGTCCTGCCCCGACAGCGACGTCGTGATCTTCCCCGAGCTGGGTATCACCGGATACACCTGTGCCGACCTGTTCGGCCAGGCCCGGCTGCTCGACGCCGCGCAGTCCGCCCTCGGCCGGATCGCCGAGGCCACCACGGGCCGAAGCCAGCTCGTCCTGGTCGGCGCGCCGATCCCGGTCGGCAACAGCCTGTGCAATTGCGCCGTCGCAATCGCCGACGGCGCGATCCTGGGCGTCGTGCCCAAGCAGTACCTCCCCAATTACAAGGAATTCTACGAGAGCCGCTGGTTCGCCCCCGCGGTCGGCAAGGAGCCCGCCGAGATCTCCCTGGCCGGCCGCCGCGTGCCGTTCGGCATCGACCTCCTGTTCACCGCCGAGCCGGATTCCCACGACATCGAGGGCGGCCCGAATTCCCTGATCGTCGGCGTGGAGATCTGCGAGGACCTCTGGGTTCCGGTGCCCCCCAGCGCGCTTCAGGCCATGGCCGGCGCGACGGTGCTGGCGAACCTCTCCGCCAGCAACGAGACGATCGGCAAGAGCCGGTATCGCACGGACCTCGTCGTCGGCCAGTCCGGTCGTTGCGTCGCCGCGTACGCGCTGGCCGGCTGCGGACCGACCGAGTCGACCACCGACCTGGTCTTCGGCGGCCACTGCCTGATCGCCGAGAACGGGGGTCTGCTCGGCGAATCCCCTCGCGTCGGCGACGGCCACCCCGTGCGCCGCGACTCGTACACGATCACCCGGGATGTGGACGTCGCCCGCCTCCGCACCGACCGCCGCGTGATGACCAGCTTCGACGACAGCCTCTCATCCCTCCGCCCGTTCCGCCGCATCGGCTTCCCCGTCGCGACGGACATGGCCGGCCTGCACCGGGATATCACGGGCACGCCGTTCGTCCCCTCCGGCCCCGAGCTGCACCGCCGCTGCGCCGAGATCTTCGGGATTCAGTGCGCGGGGCTGTCGAAGCGGATCGAGGGCCTGCCCTCGGGCACGCCGCTCAATATCGGCATCTCCGGCGGCCTGGATTCGACGCTCGCCCTGCTCGTCGCCGTGACGACGTCCGACATGCTCGGCCGCGACCGCCGGCTGATCCACGGGCTCACCATGCCGGGTTTCGGCACCACCCAGCGCACCCGGACCAATGCCATCGACCTGATGGACCACCTGGGCGTCTCGGCCGACACGATCGATATCAGCGCACTCGCCCTGGAAGCCTTCCGCGAGATCGGTCATGCGCCGTTCGGCATCAAGCTGGATGGCCTCGACGTCGATTCGTTCCGATCGGCCCTGGGGCGCGTCCCGGCCGAGTCGCGCAGCGACCTGACCTTTGAAAACGTCCAGGCGCGCCTCCGCACGTTCCTGCTGATGTCGAAGGGTTTCGTGGTCGGTACCGGGGATCTCTCCGAGCTGGCGCTCGGCTGGTGCACCTATAACGGCGACCACATGAGCATGTACAACCCGAATTGCTCGATCCCCAAGACGCTGGTGCGGTTTTTGGTGCACTACGTGGCGATGAACCAGTACCCTGAGGGTCGGGTGCGGCGAACTCTTCTGTCGATCGCCGAGACGACGATCTCGCCCGAGCTGTTGCCGGCCTCGCTGGCGGGCGAGATCGAGCAATCGACCGAGGCGACCCTCGGCCCGTATGAGCTGCACGACTTCATCCTGTACAACGCGGTGCGCTGCGGCCACTCGCCGGCCAAGATCCTGTTCCTGAGCGAGCACGCCACGTTCACCCAGCAATTCCCCCGCGCCGTGGTCGAGCCGACGATGCGGACGTTCTACACCCGGTTCTTCCGCCAGCAGTTCAAGCGCTCGTGCGTCCCCGACGGCCCGAAGGTCGGCACCGTGAGCCTCTCGCCCCGCGGCGACTGGCGGATGCCCTCGGACGCGGACCCGGCCGAGTGGCTCCGCTGGGCGGAGCGATAGGGCGGGTCATCCTCCGCTCGTGGCACCGGTCAGGCATTCCTCGATCGGCCAGCCGAGCTGTTCCCACATCGACAGCTTGTTCCAGTCCTTGATGAACCCGGCGAGCTTCCCGCCCTTGATGCGGAACAGGGCCGCCGCCGTCCATCGGGCCTTCCGGCCGGTCGGCGCGATCGTGCCGTGCGGCTCGCCGCAGTGCGAGCCCTCCGCCGTGTAGCGCAGGCAGACCTGGTCTAGGCTGATTCGAACCTGGGGTTGACAATATTACGCCGGCAGAAAAGTCGGTCAGGCTCTCAGCCTGACTCGCCTTCACTGTCAGGCTGAGAGCCTGACCTACTTGAGGATCTTCCTTGCCGGGGTTATACCTGCTGACCTGGAGGAGATTTCCTCGATCTGTTTCAAAAAACCTCCAAAAAGAAACCTCCAAAAAGGACAGGCAAAAAACCTCCAAAAAGGACAGGCATTTTTCGACCTGCGATTGCGGGCATGGCTGCTAAGCAGTAGTTTCCAAGATATGAGACACAGAACCTGATCGGATGCACCGTATTGCAAGCGGCGCGTCCTGGACGGAACCTGTCGGGTGTTAACATGCCCATGGG
>JAKAUH010000890.1 GCA_021818605.1 Planctomycetota bacterium | reverse complement strand
AACTCCCGGACCGAGTCGACGCTGAACTGCCGCTCGAAGTGGCCGGCGAGGCCGGCGTGCTCCAGCGCGGTCGGCCCGCCTGGGTTGGGGGGCGAGTTCGTCAGCGTCACCAGGCGGAATCCGGCGCGCTTCAGCTCGCTCAGCCCGTTCTCGACGTCGGGATGCGCCGGCATCGTGAGCAGGCCCGTTCGCAGCGCCTCGAGGTCGTCCTCGTCGATGGCGACTCCGTGGATCGCGCCGAGCATCTCAAAGGCCCCGCGACCCAGCGAGGAGAAATCCGCGTAGAGGCCCGAGAGCGTGGTCGTCATCGAGTACAGCACAAGCTGGGCGAACCACTCGCGCAGGGCTCGTGGGTTGCCAAAGACGCGCTGGAACAGCGGGCCCAGGGCCTCGATGTCGAGCAGGGTCTCGTTCACGTCGAAGACGATGACCGAGGGCTTCGTGAGGATGTGTTGGGTGAGACGCACGGCGCTGAAGAGAGTCATCTCGGATCTCCGTCCTGGGCGGTCAATTGTCGACGACCATCATCAACGCGTCTCATTTTGCCTGCCGGACTCACTCGCACAGGAGCTCCCGGATCGCCGCGGCGATCGGACCGGCGTGCGTCTCAAGCGCGAAGTGGCCGGTGTCGAGGAAGCGGACGTCGGCCGCCGGGATGTCACGCCGGAATGCCTCGGCGCCCGCGGGCAGGAAGAAGGGATCGTTCCGGCCCCAGATCGCCAGGAATCGCGGTTGGCGCCGTCGGAAATACTCCTGAAACGCGGGGTACAGCGCCACGTTGCTCGCGTAGTCGCGGAACAGGTCGAGCTGGACCTCATCGGCCCCCGGCCTCGCCAGGTAGAAGTCGTCGAGCGAGTAGCCGTCGGGCGAGACGGCTGTTTTGTCGGGGACGCCGTGGGTGTATTGCCAGAGCGTCGTCTGAGGAGTCAGGAAGGAGCAGAGCGCCTGGCGGTTGGCGGGCGACGGGTCGCGCCAGTAGGCGCGAATCGGGTCCCAGCCGCTGCTCAGGCCCTCCTCGTAGGCGTTGCCGTTCTGCGAGATGATCGCGGTGATCCGCTCGGGATGCCGCGTCGCGATGCGGAAGCCCGTCGGCGCGCCGTAGTCGAACACATAGAGCGCGAACCGGTCGAGGCCCACGAGCTCGGTGAAGCGCTCCACGACCCGGGCGAGGTTGTCGAACGTGTACGCGAACTCCTCGCGCGCCGGCATGGCCGTGCGGCCGAACCCTGGCAGGTCGGGTGCGACCACGCGGAACCGATCGGCCAATAGGGGGATCAGGTCGCGGAACATGTGGCTCGAGCTGGGAAAGCCGTGGAGCAGCAAGATCGCCGGCGCCCCGGGATCGCCGGCCTCGCGGTGGAACACCTCGAGCCCGTCGACATCGATCGTGCGGTATCGGACGGTAGGCATCTCGACTCTCCGCTGGATTGGGTAACCGGGCCATGCAACGCAGGAAGGTTTCTTGGGCTTCGGGCCCGTCCGGTAGGGTGGGCATTGTCCACCAGTATCCGCCCCTGGGCTCCAGTTCAAATGGCGGATTCCCGGAAACTGGCCTGCGATTCGTTGACAGGTTACGGTTCCTGGTGTAACCTGTCAAGTAGGCAATAAATGGTTATGACGAGGAAGTACGAGGCTGCACCGGATGAGACAGGCGAAACCGCCGGCGTTCTTCATCTCCGGCTCGCTGGGGCTCGACTTCCTCAACACCCTGGCCACGCCGGAAGATGAGCCGGTCGACTGGATCGAGGACGGCGACGGGCTGATCACCTGGCTGGAGCAGGCGGGGCTGGTGCCGGCGAAGGTGCTGAAGGCGCTGAAGGCCCGCGCGATGCCGGGCGAGCTGGATGCCGTCGCGACCCAGGCCCGGAACCTGCGCGAATGGTTCCGGGGGTTCATCCGGACGCGGAGCGGTCGCGCGCTCAGCGCCGACAACCTGCGCGAGCTGGAGCCGCTCAACCGGCTACTCGAGCGCGACGACCAGTACATCCAGGTTGCGCCTGGAACCGGCGAAGGGGCTTCCGTCCTGGAGTTGAAGACGCTGCGGCGATGGCGGTCTCCCGAGTCGCTGCTGCTGCCGATTGGCGAGGAGCTGGCGCGATTCGTGGGCTCGGAGGACTTTCCCTATGTGAAAGCCTGCGAGGGTTCGACCTGCACACTGCTGTTCGTCGATCGCACGCGGGGCCGGGGCCGTCGGTGGTGCAGCATGGCGATCTGCGGCAATCGGGCGAAGCAGGCCGCACACCGGAGCCGGCGGAAGGCGGACGGTTGACCTATTTCGGGCAGAGGGTGTTTCATGCGAGTGGCGTCAGTCAATCTTGGCCTGCCGCGCGAGGTAAGCTGGAACGGCGGGACGGTCGCGACGGGTATCTTCAAGAGTCCGGTATCGTCGCGCGTGATCGTGCGCCGGCTGAACCTCGACGGCGACGGCCAGGCGGACCTCACGGTCCACGGCGGCGCGGAGAAGGCCGTCTATTCCTACGCGTCTGAGCATTACGCATCCTGGGCCGAGCAGCTCGGCCGCGAGCTGACGCCCGGGAATTTCGGCGAGAACCTGACGACCGAGGGCCTGCTCGAGGACACAGTACACATCGGCGACGAGTTCCGCGTCGGCACGGCCCGGCTGGTCGTCACGCAGCCGAGGCTGCCGTGCTTCAAGCTGGGCATCCGGTTCGACGACCCCGGGATGGTGAAGGCCTTCGTCCGCGCCGGCAAGCCCGGGATCTACTTCGCCGTCCTGGAGGAAGGCTCAGTCGGCCCCGGCGACGCGATCGAGCGGTTGGTCGAGGACGTGTCGCGGATCACCGTCGCCGAGATGTTCCGCCTGGTGCTCGATCATGACGCCGACCCGGCCGCGCTGCGGCGGCTGCTCGGCGTGCCGGCGCTGGCGGCGGTCTGGAGGAAGTGGTTGCGAGAGCGCCTCGGCACCTGATGCCGCGGCGCTCTCGCCGGCGGGTATGAGTGCCGGGACGGACCGGCGAACGGTTCGCCCGGCGCCTTGGGCTGACGTCACTGCCGAGAGTTCGGCGCATCGCGGTTCTTCAGGCCTTCGAGCTCTTTCAGCAGCCGGCTCATCTTGTCGTCCAGCTCGCGGAAGCGGCGCTCGTAGTCGTCGCGGGACGGGGCGCGTTCCGCGGGCCGGATGGCCGGTGCGGGCCGACGGGCCTCGCGGCTCGGGCGCTGGAGCTGCCTGAGCTGGCGGTTGGCCTCCAGGAGCTTCAGCCGCAGGTCGCGGATCTCCTTTCGTGCGGCGTCGAGCTCGGCCCGGGTGGAATCGGGCCGCTCGGGCTTCTTCGTCGCCTCGGTCGCCGGAGGCTTCTCCGCGGCCCTGCTCGCGGCCCGCTCCTGGCTTTCCTGCGGACGCTGTCGCAGGCCGTGCATCTGATCGCGGAGCCGCTCGACATCGCGGAGCGTCTGGTCCCGCCGCGCCTCGATGGCCTTGCGCTGCTCCTCGATCCGCCGCCGATGCTGCTCGGCGAGCTCGGCGGCGTGTTTCGTCTGCTCGTCGCGATGCGCCCGGAATCGGTCGAGGGCCTCCTCGCTCTGGCGACGGGCGTCGTCCAGCGAGCGTTCCATTGACTCGCGGAGGTGCTGGCGGGCCCGCTCGGCGGCCTCACGCAACGACTTCTCCAGCGGCCCGCCCTGGCGGAAGGATTCACTCAGATCCTTCCGCGACTTCTCCACCGCCCGCCGCAGGTCCTCGGGCGTCATCCTGTCCTTTTCGAGGGCCTGCTGGAGGTTGTCGAGGGTGCGGTCGAGCTCCTTCCGGATCGCGTCGCTCAGCGGGTCGAGATCGCGGGCGAGCCTGTGCTTTAGCTCCTTGAGCTGCGCCTCGAGCCGCGTGGCGGTGTCGCGATCCCGGCCGTCCTTGCGGGCTTCATCGCCCTGGTCGTGCCTGGCCCTGGCTCGAACGAGGACATCGTCCCGCGAGCGTTGCCGGCCGCCCGCGGGGTCACTCATCAGCTCCTCCAGCCGGGACTTCTTCCGCTCGAGCTGGTCGATGGTCGTTTCGAGCTCGTGGACTCTGGCGGCCAGCGCGTTGGGTTTCTGATCCTCGCCCCCGAGGTCCAGCTTCGCGGCGATCTCGTCGCGCTTCTGCTCCCAGAGGTCGCTCCATTGCTGGGTCAGGTTCCGCAAGTGGTTCGACGCTGCCACAATCGACGGGTCTTCGGCGTGGCGGGCCTTCCTCATGGCCTCCCTGAGCGTCTTCCTGGCCTCCGTGATCTGCTGGAGAAGGTCGCGGGCATCGGGGTCCTTCTTGAACGCCTCGCCGATCAACTGCTCGCGCTGCTGGTCCTCGATCGGTGACCGCCTTGTCGTCTCCAGTGCGACGCGAGCGTCGAGGAGCTTCAGGTCGGTGTCCCACAGTTCCTCGGCAAGCCTGGCAAACCAGCGTTCGTGATCCCCGTCAGCAGGCGCAGCCGCTGGCGGCTCCTGAATCGACTGCTTCGCACCATCGCCGATCGCCCTCTGAGCCCAGCCTGGGGCCAGCGGGAGCAGCAGGGCCGAAAGGCACGCAACGGCGAGTTTTCCGGGCCATGAAAGGGCTCGGGGGGTCCGGGCCTTGACGATCATGCGTAGCCTCCTCTTCATGCTGGAGACATGTCCATTGCCGAGCGTGGCCGACGCGGCCGCCACCGGCGCCTTGTGAGAACCCGAGACGAATTCGAGCGCCGCGACAAGCGCCGAGGCATAGGTCCGCGCGCCGCCGCGGGGCATCGCCCAGACGACCCAGGCGTCGCAGCATTGTTCCTCGGCCTCGCGGAGCGCCCGGCGCAACCACCAGAGCGACGGGTTCCACCAGTAGAGGCCGGCGATCGCCAGCTCGGCCCAGCGGATCCAGTGATCGCGGCGCTTCAGATGAGCCAGTTCGTGCAGCAGGAGTGCCGAGCGCTCTTCTCCATTGAGCGAGTCCCATAGCCGCGCCGGCACCAGCAGCCGCGCTTGCCATCCGACCGCCCAGATCATCGGCGGCACGTCGCCAGGCACGAGGAAGGCGCGAGGGGCGCGGCCCAGGCCGATCCGCGCGGCGGTCGCATCAACCTCGGCCTGGCCCACCGCCGGCATCGGCCGGGCGTCGCCGAGCGCCCGTTGGAACCGGACGATCCGCACCAGGGCCAATCCCCACCACGCTGTCGCGCCGGCGAGGATTAGCAGGAGCGCGGGCCGTTCCCACGGCCAGGTGCGGACGTTCGCCGGGTGATCGGCTTCATCGAGCCTTTCGTCCTGCGAGACAGCCATCGCCGGCAAGGCATCAAGATCCTCGGGCGTGAGTTCCGACCCGGAATCAGCTTCGTACACCTCGTCATCCGGGATGTCCGGCCCGACCGTCTCCGGGGCTGGCGGCACTGGTTCGAGAACGGCGATCGGCACCGGCAGGACGGGCGGCGTGACGAGCTTCAAAAGCGCCAGCAGGCAGACGCCGTGTACCAGCGCGGGCCGGCGCGCGAGCCTCGCAACGATCACAATGGGGACCGCCAGCAGGGCCACCGCCGCCGCGTTGCTCAGCATGCCGTGCACCAGCGATTCCATGAGCAGTCTCCCAGGCTCTGCCTTGCGCCGCTCGGTCCTCTTCGATTTTCATCCCCGCGATCCGCCGTTCTCTCCCGACCGAGACGGCCGACGACGTCGGCCTGACGTCGACTGTCCCACGTCCGGCTCGTCAATGACTGCCCGGAGCGCCAGGCGGTCGGCGTCGGTGAGGTCCTTCGCCCGCGCCAGGTGAGTCAAGAGCGGCGTCATCGAGCCGTCGCAGAGTGTCTCGGCCAGCGACCGCAGCCGGCGGCCGATCAGCTCGTCGCGGTCGAGCGCTGCTGAAAACACGTGCACATACAGGCTCCGATCCCGCGCGACGTGGCCCTTCGTCTCCATCCGGTCGAGCAGCTTCTGGACCGTGGCATATTGAGCGGCTCCGCCGCCGGGATAGAGCACTTCCGTCAGTTGCCGGATCGTCGCCGGTCCGCGGTCCCAGAGGATCCGCAGCACCGACAGTTCCGATTCGGTGATGTCCTGAGCGGGCCTCGCCATGGTGTCCCTCGCTCGCCCCAGGTGGGTCGAATCCAGTCTTTCTGTCTGAGACTTCAGTCGTTTCGTCTGACGGCAAGGATATGAGCTGGCCGCGGCGACTGTCAAGGGGCTCATCGGGCCGGTGCGTGGGCGGGAACAGCCCCGTGCGGTGGGGGGAATGTGCCCGGATCGTGGTCCTGCTGGGCGGGAACGTGCCCGGAATCCCTTGAAACGCGGGGATCTGGGGCACGGCATGGCGCTTGCTCAGGGGATGACCACGACGGCTGTCCAGGTGACGGGCGCGGCGGAAACCAGGAGCAAATGCACGATGGTTGGCACAAGGCGAGCGGCGTCATCGACGAGCCTGAGGGCACTTGATGCTCTGAACGTGTTCCTGGCGGATGTGCGTGACGGACTCGGGCCGTACCTGGCGATCTATCTGACGATCCGGCACTGGGACAGGGGTCACATCGGGATCGCGATGTCCGCGATGGGGTTCGCGTCGGTGCTCGCCCAGACGCCAGCCGGTGCGTTCATCGACCGGACGCGGCACAAGCGGCTGGCGATCGCAACTGCGGCGCTGGCGGTGGCAATCGGCGCGGTGGCGATGGTGCAGTACCCGACGTTCACGACGATCCTGGGCGCTCAGGTGCTGATGGGTGTCGCCTCGGTGGTTTTCGCACCGGCGATCGCGGCGGTGACGCTGGGCCTGGTGGGTCACGCGTGTTTCTCGCGACGGACGGGGCGGAACGAGGCGTTCAACCACGCGGGGAACGTCATGGCGGCCGTGCTGGCGATGATCATCGGCGATTGCATTGCTTATGAAGGGATCTTTTATCTTCTCGCGGTGATGTGCGTGCTGACGATCATCGCGACGCGGTTCATCCGGCCCGAGGAGATCGACCACGAGCTGGCGCGGGGCTCCGCCGACGACCAGTATGCGAACGATGGACGGGTCGGACCCGATGCCGCCGGAGAGCCGCGGATCGCGAGGTTGGGCGAGCTGCTGCGCGATCGTCGAATCCTCGTCTTCTCGGCGTCGGTGGTGCTGTTCCACCTGGCGAACGCCGCGATGCTGCCGCTGGCCGGGCAGAAGCTCTCCGACGGCCAGAGTGAGGGCGCGGCCGGTGCCATGTCGGCCTGCATCATCGCCGCGCAGCTCGTGATGGTGCCGGTGGCGCTCCTGGCCAGCCGGCTGGCGGTGTCGTGGGGTCGGCGGCCCGTGTTCCTCGCCGGGTTCGCGGTGCTGCCGATCCGTGGGATGCTCTACACGATGACGACCAGCCCATATGGACTGGTCGCGATCCAGATCCTTGATGGCATCGGCGCGGGGATCTTCGGCGTGGTGGGCGTGCTGGTGATCGCCGATCTGACGCGCGGCACCGGGCGGTTCAACCTGCTCCAGGGGGCGCTGGCCACCGCGACGGGCATCGGCGCCTCGCTGAGCAACCTGATGACGGGCTTCGTCGTGAAGGCCGGCGGCTATGATGCCGGCTTCCTCGTGCTGTCGGCGATCGCCGCCGCGGCGCTGGCGTTCTTCGGGCTGGCGATGCCCGAGACCCGGGTTGAGCCGCACGCGGCCGTCGAGCCCACGCTGCGGCCCGCCCATTCCGCGCTGGTCCTCGACCAATCCGCGTGACAACATTCCCGCGATCACGATGAGTCGAGCCGACGGCACGGACGCTGCTGCCGATGGATCCTGCCGCGCGACGATTCCCTCCTCCCAGCCACCACCGAGGCAAGCGAACCATGAGTGACGATCCGATTATCGTCGCGGTCCCGGGCGACCTGCACCTGACAGAGCCCGGACTGGCCAACCATCGCGATGCGCACCGTGCGGTCGCCGAGATCAACCGGCTGGTCCGGCCCGACTTCGTGCAGTTCATCGGCGACAACGTGCAGGACGCGACCGAGCCGCAGTTCCGGCTGTTCGACGAGCTGCGCGAGCGGCTGGCGGTCCCGCACTTCGCCCTGGTGGGCGACCATGACGTCAAGAACGATCCCGAGGCGCGGGGCTTTCGCGCCCACGTCGGCGAGACATACGGCTCGACCTCGATGCGAGGGTTCCGGTTCATCCGGCTCGATACGCAGCAATCACGCCCGCTGGGGATCTCGCGCGAGCAGGTCGAGTGGTTCCGCGCCGAGGTGGATGCGGCCAGCTCCGCCGGTGAGCGCGTGGTCGTCTTCCAGCACAACTACCCTTATCAGATCTGGGAGGACCACGCGGGCCCAGGGATTGACGAGTGGCGTGAGGTGGTGCAGACCCGGCGCATCCAGGCGATCATCTGCGGCCACACACACTACTGGCAGATCGCCAACGACGGCCGCAACGTCGCGATCGCGACCCGCTCGATCGGCGATCCCGAGGGTGGTCCGCCCGGCTACATGCTCGCCTACCTGCACGGGGATGACCTGGCGGTGTGTTATCGCCCGGTGGGCGAGCGCGGGCCGTTCGCGCTGGTGACGCACCCGCGCGAGGCGATCCTGGCGACTGGCCCGGCCCATATCGTGCGAGGCCCGGATCAGGTGCGGGCCCAGACCTGGTCCGAGGCGGGCGTCGCGACGGTCAGGTGTCGCGTGGATGGCGGGAGCTGGACGACGCTCGAGGTCAACGAGACGGTCGGCTCGCGCTGGTCGGCCCCGCTGCACGGCGACCGGCTGGGCAAGGGCGAGCACACGCTCGCGGTCGAGGTCTGCGACCGGGAGGACTGCCGCAACCTGCGGTCGATCCGTTTCATGGTGGATCCGACCGGCCGGTTCACGCCCATCCCGCGCGTCGATCCCCTGGTCGAGGCGACGGCGTTCTGCTGAGCGCCTGGCGGGAGCAGTGTGCTCGATCCAATCGGCTGGATGGCGTCCCGCGAATTCTCGAGGCCAGGCATCAGCGAGCCGATGCGGAGCCCGGGCCTCTTCGAAGATTCGCGGGGATTCTTCGAAGATCCCTACAACGCGCAGACAGATGCCTATAGTTCGAAATGGCTTCGGCCCCGAGCGCCCGCCGGGAGATTGTCTCCCGGCGCTGCGCGGAGCCGATGGATTGCTCGCGAACCGATCGATCATCAGGCCGCGGCCTCGTCGGAAGTCACGACCAAATGGGGACTGGCACCTCGAAGCACGCGGAGCCAGTTCCCATTTAATGATGTGCTGAGGCCTCTCACGCTCAGGCCAGGACGCCGTTGGGGGGCAGCGGCGAGGGGTTGATCGGCGTCCGGGTGAACGGCAGGACGCCGTTGAGCGGCAACGGCGACGGATTAACGGGGCTGGTCAGGGGCGACACCGGGCTGAAAAACTGCGTGAAGGTTCCGCTTGAGGGCAGCAGAGCCGTCGTGGTGGTCGTCTGGCCGGCGGTGGGTACCAGGCCGCTGACCAGCAGGGCCGCCAGCGGCGATTCGGTGGTTGTCCCGGTCCCGGTCAACGCGGACAGGAGGCTCACGAGATCGGAGGCCAGCGCGGTGTTGCTGGTCGCGCTGGTGGACGTGGACGTGCTCGTGAGTCCCAGGAGGCTCGCGAGATCGGAGGCCAGCGCGGTGTTGCTGCTCGTGGTCGCACTCGTGCCGCTCAGGAGGCTCGTGAGCGCCGATGCGAGCTCGGTGCTGGTCGGGGCCGTGTTACCGGTCGAGGCCGTGGCGGTCGTGTTGGTGTCGTAGGCTCGGATGAGGGCCGAATTGGCCGGAACCTCTGACAGGACGACCGGCTGGGGGACGCCCAGTCCCATGACGGCCCGGTAGGAGTTATCCAGTCCGGCGGGCAGCGTGCCGGGTGTCGTCGAGTAGCCGTTATAGGTCTCCGCGGTCAGGCCGGGCAGCGCGTAGTTCGAGGAGTCCGGGCCGGCGATAATGCCCGAGACGATGGTGCCGGTGAAGGCGTTGTTGAGAACGTTGCTCCCGGCGGTCGCGGTCGTGATGATCGGGTCGTGGGCGACCGCGGCGGCCGTGATCGCGGCGGCGGCCTTTCGCTGCGCCTCGATCTTCATGTCTCTCTTCTGGACCGCGGACGAGGCAGCCGCGGCATGATACCGGGCATGGTGAGCCGCGGCGTGGTGCGCCATGGCGTGGTGGACCTGGGTGTGATGAAGCGCCGCGTGGTGCGCCATGGCGTGGTGGGCCTGAGTGTGATGAAGCGCCGCGTGACGGACCATCGCGTGGTGAACCGCGCCGTGGTGGAGCGCCGCGTGACGGGCCATCGCGTGGGGATTCGCCGCGTGGTCGACCGCCGCGTGGTCGACCGCCACGTGTGCGACCGCGGCTCCGCCCGCGCCGGAGAGCATCATGCGTCCCTCGAGGCCCGCCAACGATTCGGTGGCCGAGGGAACAAACTGGTGGCGGCGACGACGCTGGATATGTTGACCTGCGAAGAGCAGGGCCAGCGATGGAATGCGCAACATGACGAAACCTCCTCGATGGTGCGCCGACCGGGCCCCACGGTTCCTTCCGAGCCAGGCGGGACAGGTGTCCGCCATGGGTGGGCCGCTCATGTACTTGAAGACGGACATACTGAAATGAAGCTATTGCAAATCGTGTGCCACGTGGCCCAGCGGTGCCGGGCTGGTGCCCTTGGGGCGGCCGTCATGCCGTGGGCGCGGCAAGACCGATCGTGTTCGGCGGGGTGTCCGGATCAGGGGAGCCGCGGCTGACACGGCGGTTGTCGGAAGGCCGTGGCGACCTCATGACCGGCCGGCGCCTTTGGTGCCTCGGCCATCCCTCCGACGCACCGACGCCGATTTGCCCTTGTTCCCGGTCTGCTGGGTTGCCCACCATGTTGGGGTTACGGCCCGCGGTGGGCCTGGTCGATCGGAGGCCGGCTTGCCGGGGGCGTCTCCATCACATCACGAGGGACTGGCACGCATGAGATGGCAGATCGGGAAGGCGACGTCCGCGGCGATGCTGGCCGCGGGCCTCGTTGCGGCCTACTGGGGATCGGGGCTTCGCGCCCGAGCGGGCGCCGGCACCGCGGCGGATCGTCCGCTGCGGTCGGGCATCGTCGCGACGGGCTTCGATGAGAAGGTTCGCCCGCAGGATGACCTGTTCCGGCACGTCAACGGCACCTGGCTGGCCGAGGCGAAGATCCCGGCCGAGTACGGCGGCTACGGCAGCTTCATGGAGCTGCGAGACCGGTCGCTGGCCGACCTCCGCGCGATCATCGAGGAGTCCGCCCGGAGCGAGGGCGCTTCCACCGGCTCGGAGGCCCGCAAGATCGGCGACCTGTACAACTCGTTCATGGACGAGAAGCGGATCGAGGAACTCGGCCTCTCGCCGATCAAGGCCGACCTGGCCCGCATCGACGCCGTCGCCGATAGGGCCGCGCTCCTGAAGCTGCTGGCCGAGCTCCAGCGCGAGGGAACCGGCGGTGTCTTCCACCTGTACATCGCGCCCGACGCCAAGCAGTCGGATAAGGAGATGGTCCAGCTCGCGCAGGGCGGCCTCAGCCTGCCGGACGAGTCGTATTACCGCGCGCCGAAGTTCGAGCCGATCCGCCAGGCGTTCGTCAAGCACGTCGAGAAGATGTTCGCCCTGGCCGGCCGCAAGGACCCGGCCGCCGCGGCGAAGCAGGTCATGGAGCTGGAGACCCGGCTGGCGAAGGGGCACTGGGACCGCGTCAAGAGTCGGGATGACACCCTCACCTACAACAAGAAGGATCGCGCGGCGCTCGACGCCCTGACCCCAGGCTTCGACTGGACGCTCTACCTCGACACCACCGGCGCGAAGGACGTGAAGGAGGTCGTCGTCGCCCAGCCCGACTACTTCACCGCGATGGCCGCGGCCCTCAAGGACGTGCCTCTCGATCAGTGGAAGACCTGGCTGACCTGGCGGGTGCTCGATGCCTCGGCGTCGTACCTCAACAGGGCGATCGTCGACGAGGACTTCGAGTTCGCCCGCAAGCTCACGGGTGCCACCGAGCTGCCCCCGCGGTGGAAGCGGGGCGTCAACACGGTCGAAGGGGCCCTCGGCGAGGCAGCCGGCAAGCTGTACGTCGCCCGCCATTTTCCCCCGGCGGCCAAGGTGAGGATGCAGCAGCTCGTCAAGAACCTCATCGAAGCCTACCGCCGCGATATCCAGAACCTCGACTGGATGAGCGTCGAGACCCGGAAGAAGGCGCTCGAGAAGCTCGAGAAGTTCACACCCAAGATCGGCTATCCCGACAAGTGGCGGGATTACTCGAAGCTGGAGATCCGCCGCGAGGACCTGCTGAGCAACGTGCGCCGCGCCCACGCCTTCGAGCTCGACCACGAGCTCGCCAAGCTGGGCAAGCCGGTGGACCGCACCGAGTGGGGCATGACCCCGCAGACCGTCAATGCCTACTACAACCCGCAGTTCAACGAAATCGTGTTCCCCGCGGCGATCCTCCAGCCACCGTTCTTCGACATGAACGCCGACGACGCGGTGAACTACGGCGGCATCGGCGCTGTGATCGGCCACGAGATCGGCCACGGCTTCGACGACCAGGGTTCCAAGTATGACGGCGACGGCAACATGAAGGACTGGTGGACGGCGGCCGATCGCAAGGAGTTCGAGAAGCGGGCCGGGATGCTCATCGAGCAGTACAACGGCTATAGCCCCGCGCAGCTCCCCGGCCAGCACGTGAATGGGGCGCTCACGATCGGTGAGAACATCGGCGACCTGGGCGGCCTGACGATTGCGCTGAAGGCTTACCGGATCGCCCTGGCCGGTGCCCCGTCTCCAACGATCGAGGGCCGCACGGGTGAGCAGCGGTTCTTCATCGGCTGGGCCCAGTGCTGGCGAGCCAAGTTCCGCGACGCCGATCTCTCGCGCCGGCTCACGATCGACCCGCACTCGCCGGCCGAGTTCCGCTGCAACGGGGTTGTCCGGAACATCCCCGAGTTCTACTCCGCCTTCGGCGTCAAGGAGGGCGACAAGCTCTGGCTCGCCCCGGACCGCCGCGTGCGGATCTGGTGAACGTCTGTTGTGACAGCGGTATGAAGTCGTTCCGGCATTCGTGCCCGACGGGGCTGAAGTCGTTCCGGCATTCGTGCCCGACGGGGCTGAAGTCGGTCGGCCATTCGTGCCCGACGGGTTTTCAAGTCGGTCGGCCATTCGTGCCCGACGTGGCCTCGGCGTCGGGCATTCCTGCCCGACCTGCTTGAAGACCGTTCTTGCCGGGGAGGTATCCCGCCGCTCGAGGGTTGTGGGTGCATCCACTCGCATCTCGAAGGCCGGTCGGCCGGACTGGCACACCACGGCGGCGATTGCTCATCGTAAGAGAGCCGGCTCGGCTCGGATGCCGGGCAGCATCGAAATCCTCGCTTCAGGAAGGAGCGAACGACGATGATGGTTGTCTTGCGATGGGCGATCGCCGCCGGCCTGCTGGCTTCCCTGGTCTTCTGCGTGCTGGGGTTCCTGGTCACGTTCGGATCCTCGGCCGACCGGTTCTGCCCGGCGGCTTACAGCATCCTGATCGTGCTCTACGGGATCGGCACGGCCCGGATGATCCGGCCGGTGCTCCAGCGGGCCTGAACGGATCTGACCTGACTCGAGGGGGCCCGTAGGCGGACGACTGGCTGCATTCATCCGGCGTCGATCGGGGCGCGGCGGCCATATTCGGCCGTCGCGCCCCGCACAACTGGCACCGCATGCCCGGATCCGCGGATGGACCGGTTCCATGGGGACGCGTTCTCGGCGCGGTGATAGAATGACACCGGGGACGTCCGAACCCGAACGGAGTGCCGACCATGTCGGGCTACTCGCTGGACAGTGTCACAATCGATGGCTTTCGAGGGTTAAAGAACCTTCGCCTTGGCGAGTTGGGCCGAGTCAACATCCTCGTCGGCGCGAATAATTCAGGTAAGACGAGCATCCTGGAGGCGCTCTCGATCCTGTGCAAGCCTCTGGACCCCTCCGAGTGGGTCTGGATGGTGCGTCGCCGGGACTTTGGTGGTCTCGATGAGACCCGTGTCCAGTCACTCCGTTGGTGCTTCCAGCAAGATGGGCAACTATTCGACCCGGACGTCCTGTTCAGCGGGCAGTGCCTGATGACATGCGACGGGGAGTTTCCGCTACGTAAGCTTCGTGCGACTTATGACGACATTGTGGGGGACATCGATTCGGGTGGCCCTGAGCTACGTGGAAAGCGTCCTTTGCTCACCTACATCGAGGATTTGCAGCCTCGCCGTGGCGCTGAAATAACCCACCACGTCAATTCGGTCATTCCTCTCTCGCCCAAGTCGGATTTCGAGGAGGAAATCATCACGACCCAGGTGTGGGAGGACCAGCCGATCTCTGCTGGTCGACCACCGTCCCGTCGCGGATCTCTCCCTTGCGAGTCGCTTACCCCTTATTCTTACCAGATCAACAAAGTGCAGGTGCGCTCGCTATCCCGCCTGCTCCCCAGGCCGGAATACCTGGCCTCGATTCGGGCCCTCATCCAGGAGTTTGACGACGACATCCAGGACATCTACGTGGCGTCGTTTCGTGGGGCGAGGCCAGCTATCTACCTGAAACATCGGCGCCTCGGTCCCGCGCCGCTTTCCGTCTTCGGGGATGGGTTGAGGAGGACCGTCCTGCTCGCCACCAGGCTTCCCACCCTCCAGAAGGGCGGGCTGTTGCTGATCGATGAGATGGAAGCCGGAATCCACGTGAGCGCGCTTCAAAGGGTCCTTTCCTGGCTGACGAAAGCGGCCAGCAATTTCGGTGTCCAGGTTGTTGCGACGACGCATAGCCTCGAGGCTGTGGACGCGATCGTCCTGTCCAACAAGAGCATGATTGACGAGGTCGTCACCTTCCATCTCGATCAGACGGAAGAAGAGACCCGAGCCAAGCGGATTTACGGGGATCTTCTGCTCCGCCTGCGCTGCGAGCGGGGACTCGATGTGAGGTAGGCGATGCCGAAGTATGGCTTCCTGGTCGTTGAGGGGCCTCACGACGTCGAGTTTGCTTATCGACTCCTGAGTCCCTTCGGCATGCAGCGCATCAGATACATGAGGGATCTCGATCCGTTCTTCAAGGGGCTGGTCCCGACGGTCTATCCACCGAATGACGATCTGCAGAAGCGGGTGCCCGTTCCGCTGTTCCTCCAGAGTAACACGCATGCGATCGCGATCCACAGCGCCGTGGGT
>JAKAUH010000524.1 GCA_021818605.1 Planctomycetota bacterium | reverse complement strand
GGTTCTCAGCCGACGAGGCAATCAACTTCCTCAAACTGCGCTGGATCGACCGGAAACGGGCGCAGACCGAATGACCAGGCTGACCGGCATGACCGTGGACAGAAGGGCACGCCGCGGCGTGATCGATCCGCCGCGATACAACATCATCTCGGTCCTGCTCGCGACATCATCGGCCGGACGCCGCACCGGCTCACGCCCGGACGAACCGATGCCCGGGCTGCCGGCGAACCATCCGCTTCATCTCGAGCACACTGAGGGTCGCCAGCACCTGCGCGGCGGTCAGCCCCGTCGCGGCGATCAGGTCGTCGACGCCGATTGGCGTGTCGTCGAGGCGCCCCAGGAGCGAGCGCTCGATATCGGTGAGGGCCAGCTCGGCCGGGTGCCGCACGGGCGGCTCATCGGGCGCGGGACGCACCTCCTTCACCAGCGGTCCCAGCTCCTCGAGAATGTCGTCGATGGTCTCGACGAGCTTCGCGCCGTCGCGGAGCAGGCGATGGCAGCCGCGGCTGCTGAGGCTGTCCACCGGGCCTGGCACGGCGAAGACCTCGCGGTTCTGCTCCATCGCGTGGTGGGCCGTCGAGAGCGACCCGCTCCTCGGCGTGGCCTCGACCACGACGACTCCGAGGCTCAGGCCCGAGATCACCCGATTGCGCTGGGTGAACAGCCCGGCGAGCGGCGACTGGTGCATGGGCATCTCGCTCAGAAGCGCACCACCCTCGACCACCGCGCGGGCGAGGTCCTCGTGCTCGGGCGGATAGACCGTCGCCAGCCCATTGGCGAGCACGGCGAGCGTGCGGCCGCCGGCCTTGAGGGCGCCCCGATGAGCGGCCGCGTCGATGCCGCGCGCCAGTCCCGAGAGGACCGTGATCCCCACCCGCGCCAGCGCCCCGCCCAGCCGCTCGGCCACCCGCGCGCCGTAGGGCGTGCAGTGGCGAGAGCCAACCACGGCTACGGCGAGCTGGTCCCTCGGCTCGAGCCGGCCCTTGACATACAGCAGGCTGGGCGGATCGGGGATATTCTCGAGCGAAGGCGGATAGTCGGAATCGCCGCGGGCGACAACCGCGACGCCCATCCTGCGACACAGGTCCAGCTGGGCCGCCGCGTCGTGCTCGCGCTCGGCCCGCGCGATCCGCTCGGCCAGCTTCGGGCCGACGTTCGTCACGGCCCGGAGGTCGGCGATGCTGGCCGCCAGCACGCGCCCCGCCGAGCCGAATCGCGCCAGGAGCGCCCGCGCGGTCTGCGGCCCGACGCCCGGCACCATGGTCAGCCGGATCAGGTCGCGCAGCTCGTCGTCCAGCATCGGTCCGGTCCGGCTCGGCTCTTCCGTCATGGTCGGTCCCTTCCCTGGTCAGACCGTCGCCAGCACCGCGCGGACCTCGGCGTCGTCGGGGCCGTCGGTCAGCTCGACCCGGCCGATCGCGCGCGGCAGGACGAAGCGGATGCGTCCGCCCCGGTTCTTCTTGTCGCGGGTCATCGCATCGATCAGCCGATCGGCGTCGAGGCCCGGCGCGGCGGTCGGCAGCCCCAGGCGGACGAGCAGCCGCTCGATCCGCCCGACCACTTCAGGACCGATCCATCCGAGTCGCTCGGCCAGGCGAGCCTCGGCCACCATGCCGATGGCCACGGCCTCACCGTGCTGGTAGGGACCGTCGTAGCCGGCCACCGCCTCGATGGCATGGCCGACCGTGTGCCCAAAGTTCAGCACGGCCCGCAGCCCGGTCTCCTCGCGCTCGTCGCGCTCGACCACCATCGCCTTCAGCCGGCAGCTCCGCGCGACGATCGACCGCAGCGCCGCCGGATCGCGCGCCAGGATCGCCTCGACCTGAACTTCCAGCTCGTCGAAGAACTCCGCGTCGAGGATCACGCCGTACTTCACCACCTCGGCCAGGCCGCACCGCAGCTCGCGGTCGGGCAGGGTGCGGAGGGTCTCGGTGTCGATCCAGACGCCGCCCGGCTGGTGGAACGCGCCGATGATGTTCTTGGCGCCCGGATGATTCACGCCGACCTTGCCGCCGACCGAGCTGTCCACCTGGGCCAGAAGCGTGGTCGGGACCATCAGGAGCGGGATGCCGCGCGCGTACGTCGCCGCGACAAAGCCCGCCAGGTCGCCGACGACCCCGCCCCCGACCGCGACGACCGCCGTGTGGCGATCGGCCCGCATCGTCACCAGCTCGTCGTAAAGACCGGCAGCCCCCTCGAGCGACTTGCTCGCCTCGCCGGGCGGGACCACGGCGACGACCGGCGCGATGCCAACCGCCGCAAGCGCATCGCGATACGGGTCCACCAGCCCCAGATCGGCCAGGTGCTCGTCGGTCACGATCAGGGCCGACCGGCACGACCGGCCCGACCAGCTCGCCTCGAGCGCGGCCCTCGCGAAGGCGCCGAACTCGCCCGGCCGCCCGCTGACCACCCGGACCTCATACGATCGCGGACCCAGGGCAACCGGTACGCGGATCTCCGACTCATCCTGACCTGACTGCATCAGGGATTCCCTGAGGGAAATGAAGGACCGACCACAAGCGGCAAAGGAGAAGTGTATCACGGTCCGCCGGCGACCGGTATGCTCGCCATCGAGAACCGGGCAGCCGGCGGGGGTGGTCTCGTGCCTGGCTCGACAAAACCGGGACACTTCGACACTCCTCGCCGAACGCCACCTGGTTCGAGCGCGGCGTGGGCGGATCGCCTGGGCCGGGCGAACCGGCGACGTCAGTCGCCCGGTTCCTGGTTCGGGCCCGGCCTGGGCAGATGGCCTGGGCCAGGCGAACCGGCGACGTCAGTCGCCGGGTTCTTGAGACTTCCCGGCGAACAGAATACATCACTGGTTCGAGCGCGGCGTGGGCGGATCACCTGGGCCGGACGAACCGGCGACGTCAGTCGCCCGGTTCTTGAGACTTCCCGGCGAACACAACACCTCCTGGT
>JAKAUH010000911.1 GCA_021818605.1 Planctomycetota bacterium | reverse complement strand
CTTCAACGCTCGGCTGGCGCGCCGCCCTCGCGCGGTGGCCGTCGCCGATTGCCGCGTTGACTGGAGCGTCCCCGGCCTGAGTCCCTTGGGGCCGGATATCGCCGTGTTTTTCGGCATCGATCGTCGCAAGGACTGGGCGACGCTCAATGTGGCCGCCGAGCGAGCGCGGCTCGGCCCGGTGGTCGAGGTGACCTCGCCCTCGACGCGAAACAATGACCTGGATCGCAAGCCCGAGCTGTACCATCGCGCCGGGGTGCCGCTGTATGTGATCGCCGACGCGACCGAGGCCGGTCCGGGCCGCCGCCGGCTGCGATTATTCGCCTATCGGCACGAGCCGGACGGTTATCGCCGCGTCGAGCTCAACGAGGCGGGACGGATCTGGATCGGTGCGGTGGGGCTGTGGCTGGGCGTCGTGCGCGACGACGAGATGGACTGCGACCGCCTGGCCTGCTACGACGGCGAGACCGGCGAGGAGGTCGGAGACTATCAGGCCATCACGCGGGCGCTCGAAGAGGCGATGGCCGAGCGCCTGAGGGCCGAGGAGCGAGCGCAGGCCGAGCTCGAGGCACGACGTCAGGCCGAGGTTCGCGCCGAGAAAGAGGCTCGATTGGCCCGCAACGAGGCCCGCGCCCGTGCCGAGGCCGACGCCCGTGCTTCTCAGGCCGAGGCCCGCGCCCGTACCGAGGCCGACGCCCGATCTCAGGCCGAGGCCCGCGCCCGTACCGAGGCCGACGCCCGATCTCAGGCCGAGGCCCGGATTCGTGAGCTCGAGGAGGCTCTCGGTCGGCTGAGCCAGGGGTCCTGAGCCGGCGCCGGTTCCCGGGAATGCGCCTGCCTCGTGGTTTCGTCCGTGGACACCCATCACCGTCATCCCACGACCTCGGATCGCGATGGACCCGATACGAATGAGGATGGACTGGCGGTCGGCCTTGCTACTGTGCGGCCTCAGTGCGGACTGGCGGTCGGCCTTGCTACTGTGCGGCCTCAGTGCGGACTGGCGGTCGCGCCGTTGCAAGCGAAGCGGTCAAGCGGTGGTCCAAAAACCGGATTGCCCGATGGCCTGGAATCGGTTAGACCACAGGATGGAAGGATCCGGCGAATCCGATCCCGGGCCCGGAGAGGCGGGCCTGGTGGTTGAGTCGAGCGGGCAGCAAGGAGGCGATGCCATCATGAGTTACGACAAGGACCAGGCGACCGAGGAGTTCATCCGCTGGAGCCGGAGCTACGACCGCAACATCCTGCAATGGATCATTTTCGGTCCATCGCACCGGGCGCTGATTGGCCGGATCGGCGAGGCGGTCGGCGACCAGCCGGCCCGGGTGCTGGACGTGGGCTGCGGGACGGGGGTGTTCCTGTCTCGGCTCCGGGATGCGTTGCCGCGGGTCGAGGCGTACGGCATCGACCTGGTCTCGGAAATGCTTCACCAGGGGCAGACTCGCTGGCGGATGCACCGGGCGCATGTTCTGCCGGTGCAAGGGGACAGCGAGCGGCTGCCGTTCCCCGACGGCTCGTTCGACGTCGTCACCTGCTCCAACAGCTTCCACCATTACCCTCGCCAGGACCGGGCCGTGCGGGAGATGTGCCGGGTGTTGCGGCCGGGTGGGCGGCTGATGATCGTCGACGGGTATCGCGACAGCCTCTGGGGCTGGTTCATCTTCGACGTCTGTGTGGCGGCCGTGGAGGGACAGGTCCATCACGCGTCGGCACGCCGATTCCGCGAGCTGATGGCGGACGCGGGCCTGGGCGCGATCTCGCAGCAGACACATCGGCCGCTGGCGCCTTTCATCCTCACGGAGGGGATCGCCGCCGAGCCGGTGCCGATGATCCCGCCGCCGCATTTCCGCATTCCGGCGGGTGCTTCGGTTACGGGCGCGGAGGGCTGATCGCCGGCGGGCGTCGACGGCCAAAGCAGGAGACCGTCCGCGCAATTGCCGCGCAAGGTGAGGCGGCCAGCGTCGGCGTTGCGCGCCTTCCGGCTGCCCTGGCCCGGCCGGAATGCCAGTTGCAACATCCACGGCCGATGATCGAGTCGCCTCCATGGGAACCGTGAGCGTCGAGCAGACGCGCGACTACTACCGGGCAGCGGCGAGCTTCTACCGCCAGTCACCGTGGCGGACTGCCGGCGAGGCCGAGACCATCCGGGTCGCCTGCCAGCAGCTCAGCGGCGGGCCGTGGTACGCCGTGATCCTCGGGCATATGAGCAACATCAAGGGGCTGATGCTGTTCGACGATCGCGAGGGCCGCCGGCTGATGGAGTGTGAGAAATATGAGCGGATCGCCGACCGCCTCCGGGCGATCGGTGTGCACTTCGAGGACGCCGGCGGGGCCGATCCGGCGGGAGTTGCCGCAGTGCGGCAGCAAGGGTTCGAGGTGGCTGGTCCCAACGCGTATCCCCTGGCATTCCGCATGGAGACCGGGCGGCATTTCCGGGAGCCTGTCGCCTGGGAACTCGAACTTCTCGAGGCCTGCCTCTGGACAATCCCCGACTTCCTCAAACGCGCCCAGGACCGCAAGCCGGACGTCTACGAGTACGCCTTCGACGGCGCGATCGGCCGGATGTCCATGGACCTCGCCTGGGTCCGGATCGGCCGATCCCGACCCAGGAATCGCGATTGATCCGTCGCCGGTCCTCGGGACCTCGCTCGGCTCCGTTACCTTTCGCTCGGCAAGCCAGGCGGCCGAGTTCGTGGGTGCAATCAAGCAGCGCTGTGTTCGGATCTGCGCGGATAGTCCAGCAAATCCGGCGCCGCCAGATCGGCGAACTGGCGAGATGCGGCTTTTGCGGCGAGGCTCTTGCCAGCACGCCGCGGATTATGAAATAACCTCATCGGAGTTCTGGGGACATGCCTCGTTCGGATGAGTTGAAGCCCGGGGATTTGGGCGGCTTGCGGAGTATCCTCTGTGGTAGGCGACTCGGGTCAG
>JAKAUH010000935.1 GCA_021818605.1 Planctomycetota bacterium | reverse complement strand
GACGCAGGGCAATCAGCACGCGGCGGAAGACATCTTTGCCCGGGACACCCTCGGGCAAGTCGAGTGCGGCGACGAGGAATTCCTCCTTGAGGGCGGCCCAGCGGGCGATGGCGGTGGGCCCGCCCGCTCCGGCCATGACGGCAAGCACGGCGATGACGACGACACTGACCAGAGGATGCTTGCGATTGATGGGACTGCGTGGGTCCTCAAGTTGGTCGAAATGGTGCACAACATCATCGAGAGTGATCCGCCGCACGTCCGACATGGTCCATCCTCCGTGGCTCGTCTCAAGGGGAGCGACATGGAAGATCCTATACAAACTATCACCCAAAGGGAAATCGACCCAGATTGCCTATACTTCCATAAGTTAGCGCTGGCCCTGACGCTCACGCCGGTATCGCGTCACGCCGAGCGGGCAGCGGTTCATGAGCACGGCGATTCAGGTTCGCTCCAAGGTGTTTGCCGGGGGATTGGCGGGTTAAGGGCGGAACTTCGCGTCACCCTCGCGCAAAAAAGGATTTGCGCGCTCACCGTTACATCAGCGCTGACGGTGCGCGCATCGGATGCTCAACCGGTCTCAAAGATTTGCGCGCGGATTGAGAATGTCGAAACGGTATCATTCCATGAACCCTAAAATCAACGGACCCCGTCCCGCTCACCTAATCCAAACAGACGGCCCGGCGACGATACTCCGCTGACCTCCGGCGTGGAATGACGGCCCTCAATGGTCGTGGCCTTGATTGGGCTCAACAGTCGATCTAGCACGTTGGTCCTCCTCCTCGTTCAATTCGCCGGCACCAGGGCAACCTCAAGCACCTCCTCGATCGTCGAGACGTGCCGGACCTGGATCTTCCCTCGGAGATAGTCCGGGATCATCGCCACGTCCCGCTCGTTCTCTTTGGGCACGATCACCTCCTGGCAGCCTGCGTCGATGGCTGCCTGGAGCTTCGCCAGTATGCCCCCCACGCCGAGCACCTTGCCCATGATTGTGATCTCGCCGGTCATCGCCAGGTCGTTGCGGACCGGGCGGCCGGTGAGAGCCGAGACGATCCCGATCACGATCGTGATGCCGGCCGATGGCCCCTCCTTCGGCAAGGCCATCATCGTCGCCAGGACCGCCACGTCCTTCTCCTCGGCCCAGTTCGCCGGCAGGCCCAGGGCCTTGGCATTCACCTTGATGTACTGGCCAGCCGCCGAGACGCTCTCCTTCATGACCCGCTGCATCGAGCCCAGCGGGATGATCCGCCCCGAGCCGCCCGACGCCTGCATCTCGAAGTGGAGGATGATCCCCCGATCCTCGCCGATGACGCCCAGGCCGATCACCTCGCCGACTCTCGGCGAGGTCGGCAGCTTGACGTGCTGCACCCTCTGAGCATCCCGCAGGGTCGGGATAACCTGGCGTCCGGTCGGTTCGATCCTGGCTCCGAGGACGGAAGGCCCGTACTCGCCGGGGGCCATCAGGTGAAGCTGGTTGCGAACCCGCTGGCGGCCCTCGACGGCGAGGGTCAGCAGTTCGGCCAACTCGTCGTCGCTCACCTCGCCATGCGGGTACAGGAGCTTGACCAGGCCCGAGAGCACCTTCTCCACGGCACGGATGTCCCGGCCGGTCACGCCCGAGCCCGTCGCCGAGGTCTCCACCAGCCTGTACCGGGAACGCAGGCCGCCCAGGACGTCCGTCCGTCGTAGCTCGTGCATAATCTCGCAGAAGTAGTCGGTGATGAACCCGTAGTCCTGCGAGACCGAATCCGGGCCGATCTTGGGGATCTCCCAGCCCGGCACGTAGGCGTGGAGCCGGTCGATGAACGCCTCGACCTGGAGGAACGCCGGCAGCGGCTCGAACAGATGGTAGTACTTCTCGTGGGGCAGCTTGCCCTGGACGTCCAGGTTGCCGACGAGGACGATCGAGGCGAACGCCAGGATTTCCCTCTTGCCCCGGCTGAACTTCCCGTCCTGCATATAGCCCTGCATGATCGAGACAAGGGCCTTGGGGTCGGTGAAGTCGGTGTTGGCGATCTCGTCGAAGACCACGGCGTCACGGGTGCCGACGACGCCGACGTTGCCGGTGGCGTTGTTGATGAACAGGCCGGCAGGGGTCGCCTTGCCGCCCGAGAGGACGTGCGAGTAGTAGGAGATGTTCCGGTAGAGGTACGTCTTGCCCGTCTCCCTGGGGGCAAGCTCGATCGTGTTGGCGTTGGGCTCGACCAGGGGGACCATCCTCATCAGGTAGAGCAGCTTCTCACGCCGGCTCAGCGGCTCCGGGTTCAGGCCCACCGAGTTGATCAGGATGTCGAGCCACTCGTCGGCCGTGAACTCCCGCCGCTTCTCGATGTACTCGCCCAGGTCGATGACGGAAATCTGGAACGGCGTGAACTCGGCGACCTTGAAGGGGCGGATCTTCTTGTTGTGGACCTCGGTCTCGTCGTAGGTCAGCGTGATCGTGCCCCACATGCCGCCCGAGAGGAGCATTGGATACTGCCGCACCAGGCCCTCCGTGACGTTCACGAACGACTCGTTGATCGCCGAGATCGTGCCCCAGTACTTGTCCTCGGTCTCCTGCAATCGGACTTCCAGGCTGGCGATAATGCTGTGGTTGCGGGACTCCCGGATCATGTGCCGGATCTTCTCGGCCTCGGCCCCGTGGACGAAGTTCTCCCGCAGCCGCCTCACGACCCGCTGGAGGTCCTCCTGGAAGTTCTCCTCGGTGCAGTAGTTGTCGATCAGATACTCCAGGACGTACCGGGGGAACTCGTCCACGCCCGTCCGGGTCGTCAGCCGCTTGTTGACGATCTTGCCGCCGAAGATCCGCTGGAACTTCTCGTTCACGGGCCTCTCCTTATCTCACCGAAGTCCCTTGGGTACGAGGCCCATGATGCTGTCCAGGCGGCTGTCGAGTCGGCGGCGGATGCGGGTCGAGTCCAGCTTGATCTCGACCGTGCCCGAGACGCTGCTCCGCACCGTGCGGCCCTGCCAGTGGTAGCTGGCCACCACCGTGACCGTGCGGACGATCTTGCCCGGCTTCTGCTCGTCCGGCGCGGCCTGCTCGACCTTCGGCACCCATCGTATCCGATAGGTCTGGTCGCCGCCCGAGAAGACCTCCTTGCGAGGCGGCAGGTCATCGATGTCGGCGGCCAGTTGGAAGAGGATCTCGTGTTCGATCGGGGCCGACGCCCTGGCGGTGACGACGAGAATGACTTCGAGGTTCTCGCCTTCGACCGGGTTCCCTTCGATGTCGAGCTTCACCAGCCCGAACGGAGGCCGAGCGGCTCCCTTCGGCCCCAGGACGACCATCGGCACCAGGCATTCGGCCATGCTCAGGCCGCCGTGCGTATAACGCTCGGGATCGTGCTTGCCCTGATGCCGCTTCAGCGTGAATCCCGGCCTGGGGAAGACGAGGTGGTTGAAGGACCACCTGGCCCCGTTCGGGGCGTCGATCCTGTCGGGGATGCCGAGGTCCTTGACCCGGAAGGAGACGCTCTGCTTGGCGTCGGGGCCTTCGAGCGGCTGCTTGAGCCGCCCGACCCGGTACTTGACGTCCCTGGCGTCGGTGACGGCCGTATGGGGGACGGTCAAGGTCGCTCCGGGCACCTCGCAGAAGCCATGGTCGGAGGTGACGAAGACGACGGCATCCTCGGGCATCTCCCTCAGCACGCTGCGGACGTCCTGCTGGAGGATGGCCCTCACCGTCGTGTTGTAGTGGAAGGAGAGGTCCTCGGCATGATGCAGGCTCTTGTCGGTGAAGTTGAAGATCACGACGTCGATCAGGTCGGAGACGTACCGGGCCGAGATCCCCAGCGTCACGTCGTCGTCCTGCCGATCGACCCGGAACTTGACGGTCAAGCCGAGATGGGTCTTCAGGGCCTCCTCAAGCAGGATGTTCTCTGACGTGCTGACGAAGCAGGTCGGCAGGCAGCCCGCCGAGATGGCCTTGCGGCTCAGTTGCGTCTCGGTCGGCAGGATAGCACTCCCCGGACGGCGATCCAGAACGTCGAACCGCTCCTCCAGGACCGGACGGACCAGTTCGTCCCAGGCATCCAGCCGGAGGCCGTCGAAGATCAGCAGCACGGCCTTGCGACCGCTCTGAGGGTCCCAGTGCGGCTTGAGGAAGCGGGGGACGAACTGGTGGGTGAAGATGACCGAGGCATCGTCTCGGCCGATCCAGCAGACGTAGTGGGCGTGATAGAGGTCCTGGAACTTGCCGTTGACGAGGTTGACGTCCTCCTCGACCCTGGCAACGGCCTCGCCGAGTGCCTGGCGGGCCTGCTGCCAACGCTCGGCCAGGGCCGGCCAAAGCTGCGAGGTGGGGATCGGGACGAGGTTCCCGACCTGGAAGAGACGCTGGAGTTCGCTGGCGTAGTAGTCGAGACGGTCGATCTGATCCTCGTTCCAGATCCGATCGAACCACTCGAATTGAAGCTGGTCCGTCCGGGCGACCTTCAGCTTGTGAGCCCAGTCACGGAGGACCCTGGCGACCTTGAAGAACTGGATCGCCCGGCGGTATGTGGCCACCAGGGCGGTCCATTGTTCGCTGGGTCGGCGGGCGGCCAGGGACAAACTCTCGGGGTCCGTTCGTCCCTCCTCGTCCAGGGCGTTCAGCACCTCGGCGTGGAAGGCGACGTTCTTCGTCAGGAACAGGTCGGCCAGCAGCGAGACGAGCGCCATGCTCCGCACGAGCGGCGAGAGCCGCTCGGCGAGTAGTAGGGCCCTGGCCTGCTCGGGTTGTTCGACCTGGCAGCGGTTGGAAAGGAAAAAGGCCAGGCGTTTCCCGACGTCCTGCTTGAGGAACCGCTCCAGGGCCGCCACGTCGGCGGCGATGCGGTCGGGGTCGGCCTGGAGCATCTCCTTGAGGGTCTGCTCGATCGATTTCTGGGGGATGTCCTGGAAGCGGCCGAGTGCGGGGTCGAAGTTGACCAGGAGGACCTGGTACTCGATCCGGTGCTGGTGCAGCAGGGCAGCCAGGGTGAACGCCCGGACGACCTCATCGGGGTCATGGTCGAGCATCCAGCACCAGGGCTTGTCGGCCTTCTTGATCTGCTCCTCGAGCGCACCCAGGACCTCGGCCGAGGCCAATGAGTCGTCCCGGCCAGCGTTCGAGGCGAACAGGTTGCGGATCTCGCCGAGTCGTTCGTGGCTCTCGATGCAGAGGCGGCGGATGTCGGCGGGCTTCGGCCTGCGGAACGGGTTGTACCGCAGGGCGGCCCCCAGGACGATCTTGTAGAGATCGCTATCGGTGAAGCCGTGCGGCCGGACGTCCCGCATCTGGCGGTGGGCGTCGATGGCCTGGGGCAGGTGCTCCAGGATCAAGCGGCTGAGGTTGCGGTCGTTGGCCGTTGGCGGCCAGAGGAGGTCGCCGGTCCGCTCGACGAGGAAGTCCCGGAGGGTGATCGTCAGCCTCGCACGGGACGGGCAGCGGCTCTCCAGGTCGGGGTAGAAGAGGGGGAGCTTGGCGTTCTCACGGGTGCGATCGACGAGCAGGACCTTCGAGACCGACGGGTCGTCACGGATCTGCTCGTAGAGTTCCCTCAGGCCGAGGTTGCCGCTGACCCAGAGGACCGAGAGCCCCGCCTCCTCGGCCCAGCCGTCCACGGCACGGGCTCCCCGCCGGATCATCCGCTGCGGGTCACGCAGGATGATCAGCGGCTCTCTTCGGAGCGGGGCCAGCTTGTCCAGGACCCATTGCTCAATCATATTTCGACCGATCGGGTCAGGGCGTGAGCCAGTCTTCAAGCCGCAGGTTGGGGATGTTCTGGAAATGCCGGGTGTTGTGCGTCACCAGCGTCAGGTCGTGGACGAGGGCGACAGCGGCGATCATCAGATCAACGGGATTTCCCTGGATGCCCCGGCGATGGAGCCACCCTCTCACCTTGCCGAACTCCTCCGCGCAGGCTTCGTCGAAGCCCAGC
The DNA here is from genome assembly GCA_021818605.1 of Planctomycetota bacterium. GTDB lineage: Bacteria > Planctomycetota > Planctomycetia > Isosphaerales > Isosphaeraceae > JAKAUH01. The sequence continues at coordinate 9,209 of JAKAUH010000935.1, read as the reverse complement.
AACTCCACGTCTTTCCGCAGCTCGTCGATGCCCAGGAGGATTCGATCCGGTACGTCGAGCAGGTACGCTCCGGCATAGAGCTCGCCCAGGACAATCGTGGGCATCCAGAGTCGGCCGGAGTGCTGGACGAAACGATGGGCGACGCCGCCGGGGCGCCGGATATGAGCCGAGCAGACGTTGGTGTCGAGAAGGTAACTCATTCGGCGATGTCCCGGAACGCGGCCTGCTCGCGGTCTCGCTGGACCTGCGCGAACGCCTCGTCGAAGCCGGGTACATCCGCGGCGATGCCGGCCGACCGGAGGATGCCTTCTCCCCAGGTGCGTGATGGCGCGGCCGCGCGAACCTGGACGCTCACACGCTGGCCATCGGGGATCCCGAGGTCCTCATCCAGTTCGATCGACCGGCCGTGAACGACGCCTTGAATCTGCTTCAACATCTCATGTCCTCCTATGGCTGCTTGTCGCTCTGGTTCATCCCATGCCGGTTCCGGTAGATCTCTTCCATGATATCGTCCCATTCCGGATCGTCGACGAGTGCACCAGCGGAACGGAGGATACCCTCGCCCCACGTCGTTCCCGTGTTGATCACCCTGACCCGAACCTCGACCTCCTGGCCCTCGGTCAGGCCCAGATCCTCGCTGAGTTCGATCGTCTGGCCGTGGATGACGCCCCGTGCGAGCTTGCTGGTCATGATGTCCCTCCGTTGTCACGGCTCGTCCCTGGTCCGGCGCTTGCGGCGGGGCCTGGCCTCGACCGCCGCCCCCCGGCGAACGCAGATGCGGTAATCGTCCTCGACCTCGATCTGTTCGGTCTCATTGAGGCGGTCGAGGTTCAGGCCGCCCTTCTCGTACAGGGCACGGCCTTGCTCGAAGAGGCCGGCACGGCGGCACTGGCGAATCCAGTCGGCGAGCGTCCGGTCGCTGCCGGGGCGGTCCTTGTCCCGCACGGGCACGCCATCGATCAGGGCGTTGGCGAACCGCTTGATCCGGCGTAGCGTGCCGGTCTGACGGAGGGCGGCCTTCTGCGTCCGCTCCCTGTCGTCAGCGGGGGGACGCCAGGTGCCGGCGGCCGTCTTGAAGAAGTACTCGAGGAGCCAGTCGGCCAGGAGCCGCCTGGGCTTTTCGGCGATCGGGAGATATTGCTCGAAGAGGTCGCTGTAGTGGACGCCCTCGTTCTCGGGGTGCTTGCGGAGGTGGGCGGCCATGTGCTTTTCGAGGCGGGCGGCGGCGGCGTCCTCCTTCTCCTGCTCGGCCGTGTCCACCTCGTCGGCGGTCTCCTTGAGATACCAACGGCTGGAGACGTGGGAGCCGAAGAGGTCGGGCTCCTTGTTGTCGAACAGGTTCTCCTTGACCGGCTCCTGGACCTCCTCGGCCACGCCACGCAGGAGAGCATTGAAGTCGTGGGCCTCCATCTTGCCCGTCTGGACCATCCGGCTCACGAGCTCGTCATAGATCCGGTCCCTGGTGGCGCCGGGGTGGGCCGTCAGGTAGTCGCGGATGACCTGAGAGGCCGCCTCGGTGAACGTGCGGCCGTCAACCTGGCGGGCGATGTAATGCTCGGTCGTCACCTTCGGCTTGCGGAAGTTCAGCACCAGGTCCCGCTTGGTGGTCTTGTCGGCCGTCTGCTGGTTGTACGACTTCTGCGCCGCGTCGATGAACAGCGCCTTCTCGGACCTGTCCACCACGAAGCCGACCTCGGCCATGACGTCCTGGATCAGGGCCCAGGTCCCTTCGGATGTGTCGTGGTAGCAGAGGCTCAGCCATCGCCCCGGCCTGAGCACGCGATAACACTCGGCCATCGCCCGCTTCATCATCGCCGCCCAGTCGGCCTCCGACCGGCCCCGCACCTCGTTGACGATGATCTCCTCGTCGTGCCAGCTCGTATCGAAGCCGAGCCAGGCTTCCCAGACGAAATTCAGCTCGCCGTACTGCACCTTGTCGGCATAGGGAGGGTCGGTGAAAATGTAATCGATCGAATTGGCAGGAATGGCCGCCATGTCCGTGGACGATTGGGTCGAGATGCAGGTGTCCCGAGGTTGGACGTCACTGACTTTCTCGAATGCCGGGATCAACTGACTCTCGACCTTGTAGTCAAATCCGTTCGTGACAACCATCTCCCTGCAAATCTGCGGAAGGTAGTAAGTCCCGTTTGATATGCCCCGCCCGCTCTCGCGCTCTTTGTACAACCTGCTCGAATTGAGCGTGATACCGCTGAGCCCAAAAAGTAGTGCATCGCGGATCGCCGGGTCTCCGATCTTGCCGATCGCCTGGCGGATCGTGGCGAGCGCCCAGAGGTTTCGCCTGGTGAACATGTCGGCGACTTGTTTGACACCATAATATTGAAGGGCGTCTCTCTGGTATCGACTCATCCATGTCATGTCGAAGCCGTCGGGATACCAATGCGGCACCGGCTTCCGCTGGATCTCCTGGACCTTTCCGAGATCATACTTCTCGAAGTACGAGCGTTTTTCGGCGGATTCCTCGTCGTGGAACCGCTCCTCGCGGGCCGGCTTGCACCCGTTTTCGCAGTGATACACGACCTTAACGGGCACATAGCCGAACTTCTCGCTCTGCGAGCGGATGATCTCGGTGAAGCCATTTTTCTGGCATTTCGGGCAGACATTGACCGCCTTCGTCTTGCCGCTGGCGGTCTCGGCCTCGTCGGCGCCGCAGTCGTAGAGCGGGATCTTTGCCAGGCAGCGCGGGCACTGGAAGACCTGGCTGTAGACGGTGTATCCGGTGGTGGCCTTGCCGCCGCAACGGTCGCAGCGGGTTTCGTAGAGCCAGTCGATCTCGGGCTGGATCTCGCGCCGGACGCGCTGGAACGCCGCGCGGAGGGCGTCGGGATCGACGGGCGTGCAATGGTTCTTGGCGATGAAGGTGGCCGCGGGGCTGCGGTCGATGGCGATGGCCTTGCGTCCGTCAAGGAGTGCGGCCAGGGCCGTCCCACCCGAGCCGCAGAAGGGATCGAGCACGAGCTCGCCGGGCTTCGTGTAATGCTGGATGTATTGCCGGATGGCGGTGTGCGGCTTCTTGGACCAGTAGACGTGCATGTTGTAGATGGCCGTCGCCTTGGTGGTCTCGATCGGCTGGTTGAAGGCCGGAACGTCGTAGTCGTCGGCGTCGGGGTCATACGGCGTGGCGTTTTTCTCGACGAACGCGCGGAGGTCCGGATTGGGCTTGTCGCCGGAGTACGAGACCTCCCGCATCACCGTCGCCGGTGCGGGGAACAGGGGGGTGCCGCGGTTGTTCCTGGCCATGGTTCGCCTCTCGCGATGTGATGAGGACCGAGGCTCTGGATGGACTCAAGGGATCAGCCAGTCGTCGAGTCGCAGCCCCGGGATGTTCCGATAATCGGCCGTGTTGTGGGTCACCAGTGTCAGGTCGTGGACCAGGGCCACGGAAGCGATCAGCAGGTCGGCTGTTGGCACCGAAATCCCTTGTTGCAGGAGCGTGCCTCGCACTTGCCCGAACCTCTCGGCACAGGTCGAATCGAGGTCGATCACGTCAACTTCTTGCAGGAGGTCGGCAATCAGGACCAACAACCGCTTCGGCTTCGAGTGCTTGTACGCACCCGCATACAATTCGGCCAACGTAACCGTGGAGATGGCGACCTGGCCCGTGTACTGGATGAATCGGTGGGCCAACGTCGCGGGCCGTCGCATGTGCGCGGAGCACGTGTCCGTGTCCAGGAGAAAGGTCATGGCTCCCCCAGGTCGGGAAACGGAGGGCGTCGGTCCCGCTTCCGATCCTGGTAGATTTCCGCCATGATGGCGTCCCATTCGGTGTCGTCCGCGAGGGCGCCCTCGGTGCGGAGAAATCCGGCTCCCGTTTTCCGGCCGGTCGACGGCGCCACTGTCGGATCGCTCCGGTACTTGCCCACTCCGCGGGGCAAGCGGCGCTTCGCGGTCGCGTAGGCCTCCAGAGCGTCGCCGACGATCTCCGCCTCGCTGCGGCGCTCGGACTCAACGAGGTGCCGCAGCTTCTCCGCGGGGGGCCCGGAAATCTCGATCGTGATCGTGGTCGTGGTCATATCGGGGACTCCTTGATCGATGGGTCTCGTTCCCGGCCGAGGGCGGCGGACCGACGATTTATCGGATCTCCAGTATTGTACGCTGGTCCGCCCCGTCGCCGCCCGCGGCCGTCTCGAGGAACCGGCGGAACTCACCGACGACCTGCTCGATCTCGGCCTTCTCGATCGTCGACTTCGCCGGGCGGAAATCCTCGATCCGCACGGTCCTGACCACGACCCGCCTGAGGAACTTCGCCAGCAGGCTCGCGCGCTCGGGATGGCCGGGCAGGCGGTCGGCCAGGAGGTCGGCGAGCGACCCGGCGTCCGCCGTCGCCAGCACTTCGGCGATGAAGGGCTCTTTGCGCCCCTGTTCCAGGTGCGACCAGAGGGCCGGTTGCCGCAGCAGCCCGGCGACCGAGACGAGCTCGTGCCGCACCACCGAACGCGCCCGCTCGGCGGCCTCGTTGGCCTCGCGGATGAGGTCGTCGGCGCGGTCCATGTCGAGCGAGCACCCTTCGGGGTCCGGCCGGTCCCGCAAGGCCCGCTCGACATCGTTGCGGTCGCACTCGGTCTGGAAGAGGCGATCCTTGCAGGCGGCGACAACGGATTTGAGGCGGGCGACATCGATCTTCCCCAGGGCGTCGATCGTCGCCATCGCCTCCAGGGCCTTCATCTCCGGCGAGCGGGCGAGGCCATCGATCTCCGACCGGACCGCCTCGCACCGGCCTGTTACGTTGTCGTACGCCTGGAGGTAGCGGGTCCGGTACGTCTCCCTGACTTCATCCAGCGGGTCGAGCAGTTGGGCCTGGAGCCTGGCCTCCGATTCCATCAGCCCATCGAGGTTCGTCAGGATTTTCGCAAGGGCCTTGATCTTGCCCGCCAGTTCCGCCAGCACGCCCGTGGGCGAAACCTTGAGTTTGGCATAACGGACGGCGGCCCGGACCTCCCGGTCGTGCTGGGCGAAGGCGGCGGCCCGCTCCCAGGTCCGCTTGCGGGTCGCCAGGTCGTCCACTTCGGACGGCTTGGCCTCGTTCTCCTGGTACACCTTGTAGCCGAAGGCACGATCCAGGGCATTCCGCAGGAGGGTGATCGGGTCCGACCTGTCGATCTCGGCGTCGAAGAACGCCTTCCAGTCGGCCAGCGTCTCGGCCACCGGGTTGGCCTGGCGGATCTCGTCGAACAGGTCCTTCAGGCGATCGGCCAGCGTGGCGGCCTCGGGCTTGCTGGCGGTGTGGTATTCGAGGAGCCACATGACGGCCTTCTGGATGTCGGCGTCCTGCTGGACCGTCCTGATCGTCTCGTCGTCCAGGAGGACGGCGGCGTACGGGGCAAGCACCGCCCAGCCCTCCGGGGCCTTGAGCCGCTGGACCTTCGCCATGCCGTTGAGCAGGGCGGCGTTGAAGGCGACTTCTTCGACGTTCGAGTAGTCGATGAACTCAGCCGTGGCGGCCGCCCTTCCCGACAGCGAGACCCGCAGCTTCCCCTGGCGCACGAGGCTCAGGAGGTACACATCGATCATCCGGCGGGACAGCCCGTAATTCTTGCCGTTCGGGCCGCCGATTCCGGTGAAGTTCTTGTAGAGCGACGGGACGGGGATCGACCCGCCCCCCTCGCCGATCTGGGCCTCGATCCACGCTTCGAGATCCTCGACGAAGACGCAACCGTCGGTGTCGAGCTTCTTGAGCCCGGTCTTCTTCATGATCCCGAGAGCGTAGCCGTAGTTCTCGGAGGCGCTGGTCTCCTTGGTCGGCTTCGTGTTCCTGGGGATCTCGTTCATGCGGACGATGCCGTTGATGACCTTGATCGCCTCGGCGTCGTCGAACGGGGCCGGTGCCGAGGAGAAATCGATCGTGGCCGAGGCGTAGGTGGCGTCGAGCACCTGGGCGACGAGGGGCTCCAGGATGGCGGGGAGTTCGCCCTCGCAGGTGAAGTTTAGGTGGCCATGGTCGGCGGCGGCGATCCGGCCTCGGGCGTAGCTGTCGGGCACGATCTTGTAGATGCGGCCGATCTCGTTCCGCAGCCGGTCGGAGACCCAGTTCATGACGTCCCTGGCGTCCTGGCTGTCCTTGTTGTTGTACTCGGCCACGAGTTCCCGATAGGCGGCGAAGTCGAGCAGCCGGTCCTGCTCCGACTGGTTTCGATCATCGGGAGTCCAGAAGAGGACTCGGGGATCTTTGGTCCGCCTGGCGAGTTCGGCTACCATGTCGCCACAAGGCTTGCTGCTGATGAAGACGGCGAAGTCGAGGTCGGTCTCGGCGGTGTTGAGGGTCGGCAAAGGAATGTGACGGGTGGCGGCATCGAGCAGGTCCCGCATGGTGACCCGGCCCTTGATCGTCCGGTTGTGCCAGGAGACCTCGATGTCCTTCTGCTCGGCCGGGGCGAGCCCTCGGAAGATCGACCTGACGCCCTGGGTCAGGTTGATGGTGAGGATCGGACTTTCGATCTTCCAGTCTTCCAGTCCGAGGAGTTTCTCCCAGGCGTTGCGTTGCTGGACCTGATGCCCCTCGGCCTGGCTGCGGGCCTTCTCGAACAACTGCTTGATGTCGATCTTGCCGCCGGTCGGCTCGAAGACGTAGTTCTTGCCGACCTTGCGGACCTGGGGCACCTGGGTCTCGAGCTCCTCGCAGAGGACCTCGTAGTGGTCGAGGTTGTCCTGGGAGTCGGCCTGCTGGTCTTCGGCGTGGTCCTGCCATTCCATGACGCTGTTCATGATCTCCTCGACCGGCAGGCCGCCCGTGTCCATCCGGGCGACGTGGTAGAGGAACAGCGTCTTGAGGATCTTCTCGCAGCGGGAGGCGTAGACCTTGAGCCGACCCCTGGTCGCCAGGCCGATCGTGCGACGGGCCGCCTCGTAGGAACGCCACTCGTCATTGAACTGGGTCTGGATGGCAGCGATCCCGGCCGTCGTGCCCGAGGGGTCCTCCTGGTACTCCACGACGTCGTCGAACATCTGCCAGAGCGAGATCATTTCCTTCGACCGGGCCTTGCACTGGGACTTCAGGGTCTGATGCATGAAATGCACCGACGACCGAAGCGTGGTCAGGGTGTAGCTCACCGACCGGAGGACTTCGAGGGCGCGAGGATAGAACGGGAAGTACGCCACGAACCGGGCCTTCCCTTCCGCCTCGGGCCAGGTGAAGCCCTGGCGGTAATCCTCGAAGTAGGGCTCGATGGCCGACTCGTCGGTGATGGTGCGGACCCGGTTGAGGATGATGTCGTAGAAGTTCTGCCGGTTGTTCAGCAGGGGGATGTTCTTGAGCCGGTCGTTGGCGATGATGTTCTTCGAGCCTTCGAGCTTCGACTCGATCGCCTGCTGGGCCGTGCAGACCGTCCATACGGGGAGGCAGGCGACCTTCGCCAGCCGGTTCGACAGGACGGCCAGCGTCTTCTCGTCCTCGACCTTCTGGACATCCGAGCGGATCCTGGAGAAGAGGGAGACCTCATCGAGGAAGAGCAGGACGCCCTCGTACCCCTCGGCCAGGAGCCGCCTGACCATGTTCTCCAGGACTTGCTCGCTCTCGGCGGGCATCTGCGGGGTCATCTTCAGATAGTCCCGATAGAACCGCCAGAGACGATCGCCGCAGTCCCTCCGCACGGCCGGCTTCCTGGTGTTGCGGAGGTCGGCCATGAACTTGTCGAGGTCCTCCTGCTCCTCCTCGTCGAAGAAGTTGGGGTCCTTGAGGAACGACGCCAGCTTCTTGTGGAGCAGTTCGTAATCCTCGTCGAGGAAGCGGTCGGCCAGCATCTCCACGGGGTAGAGCGAGATCGTCCGGCCGTTCTCGGCGAGGAACTGCTCCTGGACGGCATCGAGGATGTACTCGGCCAGGGACCGGCCCGTGTCGTTGACGCTGACCGTGCCGCCGCCCTGGCCGACCAGCGTCTTGACGGCGACGAAGATCCCCTTCGACTTTGCCCCGGATTTCCTGGCGATGCCGTTCTCGTAGAACTGGTAGATCGACTCCCGCTTGCCCTTGCCGGCATTCTCCTCCTTCTGCCGGACGATCTCCCAGGCGTCCTTCTCGCCCAGGGCCAGGGCACCGAGGAACGAGAGCAGGTGCGACTTGCCGGAGCCGAACTCGGCCTGGACCCACCACCCCTGGCCGACGGGGCTGGTCTTGTCGGCGGGGTTGTATGGGGCGGCGAGTTGCTTGAGGACATCGTTGAGCAGGGGCCGCACCGGATCGATCAGGAACTCCCGGACGGTCTTGTGCTCGGGCTTGCGGGCCTTCTTCGCCTCGGATGAGCCGCCCCCGGCCCAGATGTGGTGCTCGACCACGTAGACGTCGATGATGTCCTTGGGCACCGTGCAGAGTTGGTCGAGCGACTTGCGCTGGAAGACGGTCTTGCTCATTGGACCAACTCCCACAGGTGGTTCTCGGGCACGACCCCGGCCGGGAGCGTGCGGTGGCAGGCCGGGGACGCCTCGTGGAAGAGCGTGATCCGGTCGCCGTCCCGCCGGCCCGGCAAGAGCAGCAGGATGTGCTTCTGGTTGACGCCCCGTGTCCGCAGATAGTTCAACTCCAGGTCGTAGGCGAAGACCAGTTCGACCTGCTTGAGGGCGACGAAGGGGCCGGCTTCCAGCTCCTCGACGAGCAGGCGGTCGAACTCCTCGGCGAGCCGCTGCTTGACGCTCTGGGACCGCCTGGCCTCGTTCTCAGAGAGCTCCTTCAGCTCATCGTCGGGGATGCGGTTGAGCAGGGCACGATTGAGGTTGACCGGCGGCCTGAGCGGTTTGCCATCGGCACCGAGGGCTTGCGACAACGAGACCCGCTCGTACCGCTCCAGCGCCCCGTAGGTCCCGAGGATGGCGTACAGGTGGCGGCCGGTGGGCATCTGGAGCCGGTCCCGCAGGGCCGAGTTAATCTCGTGGTCGGACAGCTTCATGGGCATGCTCAATGGATCAGGGACACGATCGGGCCGACCGCCTCGTCCAGGTGATGCTTGGTGGTGAACTGGCGGGTCCCGTCGATCTCGCTGACCTTGGCGATCAACCCGGCCTCGCCGCATGCGTAGAGTTGCTTGACCATCCACTCAGGGTCCCAGAGGAGCCATCGCCGCAACGGCCCCTGGAGCAGCCTCTCGAACAGGAACATGCCCGGCTCGGGGAACTCCAGGTGCAGGAGATAAGCGAACGCCGGGAGGTCGCCCCTGCGGGATGCGACGTTCAGGCGGGTCCTGGTCGTGCTGCCGATGCCCAGG
>JAKAUH010000337.1:658-2926 GCA_021818605.1 Planctomycetota bacterium | reverse complement strand
CGCTGCTCGGCGGCCAGATCCGGGGCGAGATCCGCTCGGTCGATCGGGCGGGGTCGCGGGCGTTCGTGTTCGACGAGGAGGCCGGCAAGGAGGTCGCGGTCGACCTGTCGAGGCTGTCGAAGCGGTCCGGAGGGGCGAAGGGCCCGAGGTGGGACGCCCTGCGGCCGGGGGCCATGGTCCTGGTCGACGAGGGGGTCGTCGCCAGCCGCCTCGAGGTCCTCGACGCGACGCCGAGGCCGCGCGGGCCGATGCTCCAGGAGTTCTGGAACAACTTTCGTCAAAATCTGTTCAAGCCGCTCCTTCTGTTCTTCGACCTCGGGTTCCTGGTGCCGATTCTGAAGGTGGAATTCGAGTTCCCGTATGCGGTCTATCAGGGCCTGACGATCGACTTGCTGCTGGCGATCGGCTGGCACGGGGGCGAGGAGCTGGCCAGGGAGGTCCCGAGGGACCCGAAGACGATCGGCGGGTTGGTCGGGTTCATGCTGACCGGGGGATCGCGGTCGTGCGTGCCTATCTGCACCTGTTCACCGGGGCTCGCCACATCTCGACGGTGGAACTCGGCCTCGGCGCTCGCGAGCGGATCGCCGTGCGGTCGCTCGTGGTCCTGATCCTCGGCGGCCGATTCCTCCCGCAGTCCGGCGTGACGACGCGCGAGCGGGCTGCCTCCGAGCTCCTCGAGGCGCGTGCCCGGCGTCTCAACCCGGGCATGCGGGGGCATGACGCCACTCCCCCCGCGCCGCCACCGCCTCACGCGGTCGCGGACCCGCCCATCAGGGAAGCACCCTGATCCTGCGAGGCTACTCGCCGCCGGGCACCGCGTCGGCGGACCGGGTGCCCTGGCCGTCGCCGGTCGGCGCGTCGGCCCTGGCGAGCGATCCAGGAGACGCTCCCGCGCCGTCCCTCAGAATCTCGGCCATCTGGCAGGCCAGCACCTGGAATTCGCGGGGATTGGTGGGCGCGTGGGCGAGGCGAACGTTCTCGTCGGACGGCGGTGCCTTCGGGTTATGGGGCATGCTCACCTGGTGGTTGGACAGGTTATACACGCCGTACAGGACCTCGATCTCCCACCGCCCGGCCCTCTCGATCTCCTGCCGTAGCGCGAAGGCCGCCTGCGCGGCGTTGAGGCAGACCGCCGTCTCGATCAGCGCCTCGCGGAAATGGGGCGATCGGCGCGCATCGGGCCCCCAGACCTCGTGGATCGCGTTGGCACTCTCGCGGACGGAGACGAAGATCTTCTGAAGGATCGAGCGCAGGGCCGTCGACGACGACCTCGACCAGAACTTCATCGGCTGAAGATAGGCATCGACCGCCCCGGAAACCGCCCCGCATCCGCTATGGCCGAGGACCACCACGGTCCTGACGCTCTCGCTCAGCGCCTCGACCGCGAAGTCGACGCTGCCGAGGCAGACGTCGCCCAGGACGTTCCCCGCCACCCGGATGACGAACAGGTCGTTGAATCCCTGGCCGAAGATCATCTCGGTCGGCACCCGCGCGTCCGAGCACCCGACCACCACGGCGAACGGCGCCTGCCTGGGGATGCCGCCCTCCTTGCGCGCCATCCCGACCTCGAGCCCGTTGCACTGGACGATGTATCTCGGCTCCTCGCCCGCCCCCGCGATCGGGCTGCGGCAACTCGCCATCCACCGGGCGAACATCCGGTTGCCGTCCTCGAGGCTCCGCCGCGCGACCTCGGCGTCCACCGGCGGCGGCTTGGTACTGGGGTTCCTGGGATCGAATCGATAGACGTAGTCGACTGTGTTCATCAGGGAAGGCTTCCGGGTATCCCTCGCGACGGGCCGGGTCAGATGTCCGGCCGGCTCGCGGGCCCGGGCGGGCCCGCCGCGGCCCATCCTTCGAGATCGGCCACGCATGCCGTATGATAGACGAGCTTATCGAGCTGACGCAAGAAAGCCGGCGCAGCACGGCACGATGACAAGGGAGATCCGGTCGATGAAGTCCCACACCGAGTACCTGACGTTCAACCTCCCCGCTCGCATGGAGTTCGTCAACATCACGCGGGAGGTCGAGGAAGCGGTCCGGAAGAGCGGTGTCCAGGAGGGCCTGGTTTTATGTAATGCCATGCACATCACGGCGAGCGTTTTTATCAACGACGACGAACCCGGCCTGCACGAGGATTACAAGAACTGGCTCGAGGGGCTCGCCCCGTTCGACGCCTCGCCGCAGCGCTACCGGCACAACCGCACCGGCGAGGACAATGCCGACGCGCACATGAAACGCCAGGTCATGGGCCGCGAGGTCGTCGTGGCA
>JAKAUH010000337.1:0-648 GCA_021818605.1 Planctomycetota bacterium | reverse complement strand
GAAAACTCGACTTCGGCCCGTGGGAGCAGATCTTCTACGGCGAGTTCGACGGCCGGCGCCCCAAGCGCGTGCTCATCAAGGTGATCGGCGAGTGAGATCGATTCCGTTCCCATCTTCACGGCGAACCGGCCGGGGCATGGGCGTTCCGCCAGTTGCGTTCGTTCCCGGCCTGGATGGCCATTCCCCGCGCCAGGATCAGCGACACCCGCCGCCCGACCCGTTCGGCCCAGATTTCGCAGCCGCTGGCGGAGAAATGACCGTCGCCGATCCGGCCGTTGAAGAGAGGGTTGGTCCTCACCGGCTCGCCTCGCCGTAGCGCTTCGGCCTCGACCGCCAGGAAGGCGTCGGCGAACTCGTTGATCGGATCGAGGAACATCACCGCGTTCGTCTCGGTCGTGTTGGAGATCATGCCCGGGTAATGGCCCGAGCGCTGAGGGCCCTCGATCTGGTTGACCCAGGGGGCCGGGACGTAAAGGCACGGGATATCGCGTGCCGTACAGAAATCTCGGATCTGGCCCAGCCAGTACTTCGCGTCGTCATAGTCTCCGCCGCGGCCGTCGATCACGACCCTCAGGTCGCCCGCGAAGTCATTCGCGAACAGGCTGACCACGACGAACTGGGGCCTGAAGTCCCTGGCGTACTCGACGA
>JAKAUH010001052.1 GCA_021818605.1 Planctomycetota bacterium | reverse complement strand
CGCGAACTCCGTCTTCAACTGCGCGTGCCGCCGCTCGATCACCGGCTGCCCCTTGTACGCCAGCAACAACGCCTGCTCCGACAACTCCCGGTCATTGGTGATCATTCTGGACGCGGCGAAGCGCGTCAAGAAGCGTGGGCTGGTCTACTCCAGACCGGTTCGGCCTCATGCAGTTCGGCGAACGACACCGTCGCCTTGACTCTTCGCGGCCGGCCGCCGAGGCAGCCGATGCAATTGACGATCAACGCGGGCGCGGTTCTGGACGCCGAGGGCCGTCCAATCGAGGGCAACAACGACGGCCAGCCCGGCGGAAACTTCGTCGCCAGGCTCGACGGACGGGGCCTTATTAGCATGGCTCGCGCGATGGGTGAGCCGGAACGCCTGCCCGCCCGGGTCGTGGCGGCGGCCGTCGATGCCCTCATGGTGGAGGGGCCGAATCGAGGCCGCATCTCGCCGTGAGAGGGGATCCGTCTCGAGCGACTGCACCTCCAGCCCGGCAACTCGGTCGTCCAGCCGGTTGCAGTCGAGCGGGGGTGGAGAGTCGATTCGATCAGGGGATAATGTCTCTTCTCCCTTCGCTGGCCACGTCGCAGTCGAAGCGGGGGGTGGAGAGTCGATTCGACCTGGACCGCCGCGCGACGCCTCGACTCCGCTCGAGCGTTCGCGCATCCAGGCGGGCTCCCGGCCGGTGGTCCGCTCCGTCCGATCCGTGGTCCGTCTCCGTTCCGGGCCCGGTCGGCCTGGCCGGTCCCGCTCGACTGCTGAACGCGGGTCAGCACCGAGCCGGAGATGCGCCTCAGGTCACGCGAAGGGCACCGATGAGATGGAGGCCGAGCCCGGTCCCGATCCGTGGTATCCGTGCCATCCGTGGTGAAGATTCGGCTCCTCCGCGGGGTCGGAGGCACTCGCCGGGAAGCGACAGGAGGACGGGATCCTTGGTTGTCGGGTCCGGACCCTCTTTCCTCTTCCAGGTCCCGAGCCCTTTCCTCTTCGATGGGAGCACTCTGGCAACCGCCGCTCCGCGGGCCGACGGGGCGAGCGAGGTCTTCCTCTGGGCGGCAACTTCGAGCGATTGCGTACCCAGCGGCGAAATCGGAAAAATCGCAACAATCGCGCGCGGGAATTGGCTGGCTCGCGCATCTTGATTGTCGGACGCGGTGCGGAAATTCAAGCCCCAGTGTTGTGGCCGGCCGGCACCAGCGTCCGTGCAAGGGAACCACATCTCGACGGAGGAGCGCGTGATGAGGACGTTGATCGTGTCCGGTCTGCTTGGGCTGGCAATGCTATTCGGCAGCACCGGCAACGCCGAAGCCTGCCACAAGACGACCTGTTACTACCCCGTGTGCTATTACGTGCCGGTGCAATATGTACCGGCGACGACCTATCACGTCTGGCACGTCTACCAGACCAACCCGGTGACCGGCGCGGCCGAGATTCTCCAGCGGTACTTGACGAAGGAAGGGGCCGATCACGACCCGAACGTCGTCGGCAAGAAGGCGTACGTGATCGAGTACCTGTACTACGCCTACTGACCCTGTTCCCCGCAGGGAAGCAACCAGTCCCTGCCCGCGCGGGATGGAGCCCCCTCATCAATTGTCGCCTTCCGGCAGTCGCCTCGAAGCCTTGAGATTCGCGTGACCCTCGGCGACTGCTCGTTGGTGGCGGATCCGGCTCATTCGGGCCGGGTCCGTCGCCACGGGACTCCAACCATCTCGGCTGCACGGAGGCTCGCCCACGAAATCAGTGGAGATTGCCTCATGCCCTACAGGTCTGCGCGATGCCTAGAAATCCCGGTCCTTCTCACCGCGGCCGCGGTTTCATGCCTGGCTTCCGCGTCTGCTGACGCACAGGAGTGGCCGCCGCCGGGCGCGAGAGTGCACGTTCCGCTCGTCAGGACTTATCCGGCCAACCCGCGGCCTCGCCTGGGCGTCTGGACCCGTAACTTCGACAACAGACGGCTTTGCGCCGTCATGATCACCCGGGTCGATCCCAGGATGCCCGCCGCCCGGATCCGCCATGTGTATCAGCGCGAGGACGGCAAGATCGTGAACGGGCGGCTTCGTAGCCTGGCTCCTGGCGATATCATCAGCGAACTGGTCGAGACCGAGACCGGACGTCGGTGGACGATCAGGAAAACAGGCGACCTTACCCAAGCCATTCAGACGTTGCCATCCGGGGCCGAATTTGAACTCCATGGCTACCAGTGCGCCAATCGCTACCATTCCTTCACGGCGATCGGCCAGCTCGACTGAACCAACAAACAAACCAGTCCGGCTCCGGCATCGGGACATTCCAGCCCTGGGTGCCGGAGGGAGCTCCTCCTCCCAACCGCGTCCGACCCGGCGCCCCAGTACCTGGCCGGACCGGTCGCCGGCTGGAGCGCGAGGCAACGGTCATCGACGACAGTCCGGGGCGGCGTGCGAGCCCTTGCGCGTCGCCCCCAAATCCGCCGATCGCTACAACAACCGCGCCTGGCTCTGGGCCACCTGCCCGGACGCCCGATTTCGCGACGGCAAGCGCTCGGTTGAGAGCGTCACGAAGGCGTGCGAGCTGTCCAACTGGAAGAGACCAACCATCATCGACACCCTGGCCTCGGCCTGCGCGGAGGCGGGCGACTTCGAACAGGCCGTCAAGCGGCAGAGCCAGGCGATCGAGCTGCTCACCGACGCGAAAGAAAAGGAGGATTTCGCCACGCGGCTCAAGCTCTACCGGGAGAAGAAGCCGTACCGGGAAACCGCCCCGTGAACCGGGCCGGGCCGGTTCGGTTCCGGTCCGTATCCGTTCTGCCCGTCCGCCCGCGTGTCAGGCTCTCAGCCTGACTCCGCCGGTTGCGGAGCGGTCCTATCCGGGTCGGATCGGATCGGACCGGTGTCAGGCTGAGAGCCTGACCGACTTCGGACCGGACCAAGTTGGACTTTCCGCGTAGG
>JAKAUH010000447.1 GCA_021818605.1 Planctomycetota bacterium | reverse complement strand
GATCGGCATCGTGATAGCCGACGCGATTGTCGTGCTCGAGAACACCGAGCGCATGATCGCCCGGGGGTACGACGCCCGCACGGCGACGATCAAGGCGATGGAGGAGATCACCGGTCCGATCCTGGCGATCACGCTGGCACTCAGTTCGGTGTTCATCCCCTGCTGCTTCATCGGCGGGATCACGGGGCAGTTCTTCCGGCAGTTCGCGGTGACGATCGCCGTCTCGACGATCATTTCGGCGGTCAACGCCCTGACGATGACCCCGTCGCGCGCCGTGCTGATCTTCAGGACCGAGCAAAAGGGCGCGCACGGCGGCCACGAGATGCGGCGTGAGGCGTTGCCGTGGTGGGCCTTCGTGATCCTGGGCGGGTTGGCGAGCGCCCGATTCGGCTATGACTACGCGGCCGGGCAGATGGGTGTCATGCCAACGGTAACTGAAGGTCCTGGGGCCCCGGCGGCCGGCCTGATGTCCTGGATCGCCTGGTTCGCCGCGTTCGTTCCCGGGGCGATCGTCGGCGGGTTCGCCGGCCGGGTTGTCATCCGCCCGGTGAATGCCGTGCTCGGCTGGCTGTTCCGCGGCTTCAACCGCCTGTTCGACGCCGCGACCGTGGTTTACGGCCGGATTGTCGGCGGGCTGCTGCGGTTTGGCGCGCTGGTGATCCTGCTCTACGGCGGTCTGCTGGCCCTGACCGTCTGGACGTTCGAGAACGCGCCCAAGGGTTTCATCCCCCAGCAGGACCAGGGCCGGCTGATCGTGAATTTCCAGCTTCCCGATTCGGCGTCGCTCGAACGCACCAAGGACGCCATGGCGAAGATTGTCGAGATCACTCGCAAGGACCCCGGCGTGGCGCACACCGTGGCCATCGCCGGATTGTCGTTCTTGCTCCAGACGAATGCGTCGAACTTCGGCTCGATGTTCATCGTGCTCAAGCCGTTCCCCGAGCGGCAGAAGCCCGGCCTGCGCGCCGAGGACATCATGAAGCGGCTGCGCCGCGAGTTCCGGCGGCAGGTCAAGGACGCGGACGTCGTCATCCGCAACTCGGCGGCGGTTCCGGGCCTGGGTGTCGCCGGCGGCTACAAGCTCATGGTCGAGGATCGCGGCGGCCGAGGTCTGCGCGACCTCCAGGAGCAGACCGACCGCCTGATCGACGCCATCCATGAAGCTGGGTTGACCTCGGCGTCCTCGCAGTTTCGTTCGTTCACGCCGCAGCTCTACCTCGACGTCGACCGCGACAAGGCGCAGTCGATGGGGCTAACCTTCGACGACGTGAACCAGACGCTCACGATGTACCTGGGCTCGCTGTACGTCAACAGCTTCAACCTGTTCGGCCGGCACTGGCAGGTCAACATCCAGCTCGATGGCAAATTCCGCACCCGGCCTGATGTGATCAACCTGCTGCAGGTTCGCAACAAGAGCGGGCAGATGGTGCCCCTCGGCACGCTGATCAACGTGCGCGAGGTCGGCGGCCCGATCAGCGTGACGCGGTACAACCTTTACAGTTCAGCGGCGATCACCGGCAACCTGGGAACCGGCACGAGCTCGGGCGAGACCATCAAGGCCATCAACCGCCTGGCCAACGAGATCCTGCCGCTGTCGATGAAGGCCGACTGGACCGAGATCATGCTCCTGCAGATCCGCGCCGAGCGGGATAACCCGCCGCTGGTCGTCTTCAGCCTGTCGGCCGTCGCCGTGTTCCTCGCGCTGGCGGCGCTCTACGAGAGCTGGCTGTTGCCGCTGGCGGTGATCCTGGTCGTGCCGATGTGCCTGCTCTGCTCGCTGGCGGGCGTGCTGGGCACGGGGCGCGACGTCAATATCTTCGTGCAGATCGGCCTGGTGGTGCTGGTGGGACTGGCGTGCAAGAATGCCATCCTGATCGTCGAGTACGCCAAGGAGAAGCATCTGGAGGGGTGGTCGCGCGCCGAGGCGACTCGCGAGGCCTGCCGGCTGCGGCTCCGGCCGATCCTGATGACCTCGCTGGCCTTCGTCATCGGCGTGATCCCGCTGGCCGTTGCCTCGGGCGCCGGCTCGGAGATGCGGCGGTCGCTGGGCATCGCCGTGTTCTCGGGCATGGTCGGTGTGACGCTGTTCGGCATCTTCCTGACGCCCGTGTTCTTCTACGTCATCCTGGGTCTGAGCGATGTCCGGATGCTCCGCGAGGCCAGCGCCCACTGGCTGGTCTCGGCGGTCGCCGGCGGGCTCGCCGGGCTGGGCCTGGGCCTCCTGTTGTTCCGGGCCGGGATCATCGTGCAGTACCGCGCCGTCGCCGCCTGCGTCCCGGCGGGCGTACTGGCGACCCTGGTCGTGCTGAGTCTGCGCCCGAAACGACGGCGCGGACCACGAGAGTAAGACGACCCTGGGCCGACTGAAAACCGAAAACCGAAAACTGAAAACCGAAAACCGAAAACTGAAAACTGAAAACCAAACGCTGAAGACGATCCCATGATCTCGCGCTTCTTCATCGACCGTCCTGTCTTCGCCATCGTGCTCTCGCTGGTCATCGTGCTGGCGGGGTTCGTGGCGTGGGGCATGTTGCCGGTGGCCCAGTATCCGCAGGTGACGCCGCCCACGGTGACGGTGATGGCGTTCTACCCCGGCGCCAACGCGCAGACCGTGCGGAACACCGTGGCCGCGCCGATCGAGGAGCAGGTCAGCGGCGTGGAGAACATGCTGTACATGTCGTCGCAGTGCACAAACGACGGCACCTATAACCTGACGGTGACCTTCCGCCTGGGGATGGATACCGACATGGCGCAGGTTCTCGTGCAAAACCGCGTCTCGCTGGCGCTGCCGGTGATCCCGGCACTCGTGCAGAACGAGGGGATCAGCGTCAAGAAGATGTCGCCCAACACGCTGATGATCGTCAACCTGGTGTCGCCGGGAGGGCGGTATGACAACACATTTTTGAGCAACTATGCCACGATTCAGATCAAGGACGAGTTGGGCCGGCTGCCGGGCGTGGCGGGGATCACCTATCTGGGCCAGCGCGACTACAGCCTGCGGGCCTGGCTCGACCCGGCCAAGCTGGCCGCGCTGAACCTTAGCGCTTCGGACGTGATCAACGCGATCAGCCAGCAGAACCTCCAGGTGGCCGCCGGGCAGATCGGCCAGCAACCGGTTCCGCGGGGCCAGCAGTTCCAGCTCACGATCAACACGCTCGGCCGGCTGATCGAGCCCGAACAGTTCGAGGAGATCATCCTCAAGGCGGGCGACGACTCGTTCCAGCCGGCGGCCGTCGCCGACGCCACGGGTGCCGTCGGCGGCGGGGCGAGCACGAATGGCGGCATGGGGGGAACTCAGTCTGCGTCGACCTTCCAGGGAGGCGCCGAGGATCAGGGCGGCACGAACACCGAGGGCTCCGCGCTCGCGCAGGCGACCGGCATCGTCCGCCTGCGCGACGTCGCCCGCGTCGAGATGGGCTCGCGCCAGTATGACCAGTCGTGCACCCTCGACGGCCGGCCGTCGGTGGCGATTTCGATTTACCAGTTGCCCGGGTCCAACGCGCTCGAGACGGCCCGCGGCGTCTATGCCAAGATGCGCGAGCTCAAGGGCCGATTCCCCGACCAGCTCGACTACCGGATCGTGTACGACACCACGCCATTTATTCAGGAGTCGATCGACGAGGTCTACAACACGCTCCGCGATGCCGTCATCCTGGTCGGTATCGTCGTCCTGGTCTTCCTCCAGGACTGGAAGGCCATGATCCTGCCGATGATCGACGTCCCTGTCTCCTTGATTGGCACCTTCGCCGTGATGGCCGCGCTGGGGTTCAGCCTGAACAACTTGACCCTCTTCGGGTTGGTGCTGGCGATCGGCATCGTGGTCGACGACGCGATTGTCGTGCTCGAGAACATCGAGCGGCTGATCGCCACCGGGCTGGACTCGCGCACGGCGACGATCAAGGCGATGGAGGAGATCACCGGTCCGATCCTGGCGATCACGCTGGTATTAAGCTCGGTGTTCATCCCCTGTTGCTTCATGGGGGGCATCTCGGGGCAGTTCTTCCGGCAGTTCGCGGTGACGATCGCCGTGTCGACGATCATCTCGGCGGTCAACGCGCTGACCATGACCCCGTCGCGCGCCGTGATGATCTTCAAGACTGAGGGCAAGGGCGCCGACGGCCGCCACGAGCTGAAGCGCGAGGCGCTCCCCTGGTGGTTCTTCGGGATCGTCGGCGGGCTGATCACCGCGAAACTGGGGTATGCGTATGCGTGCGGTCAGCTCGGCGTGACGGCCGAGGGCCTGGAGGACGGCTCGGTCTCGGCCTGGATGTCGCGCGCGGCGTGGTGGGCGGCGTTCGGTCCCGGGGCGATCGCCGGCGGGATCGTCGGCCTGATCGTCATCCGCCCGGTGAATGCCATGCTTGGCTGGCTGTTCCGCGGCTTCAACCGTCTGTTCGACGGGATGATCCTGTTCTACGGCCGCGTGGTCGGCGGCGTGCTGCGGTTGAGCGCGATCGTGCTGTTGCTCTATGGCGGTCTACTCGCCCTGACCTACTGGGAGTTCATCCAGACGCCCACCGGCTTCATTCCCCAGCAGGACAAGGGCTACTTGCTGCTGAACGTTCAGTTGCCCGACTCGGCGTCGGTCGAGCGCACTCAGCGTGCCATGGCGCGGATCGAGGCCCTCGCCCGACAGACGCCCGGCGTGGCGCACACCGTGGGTGTCTCGGGCCAGTCGCTGCTGCTCAACGCCAATGCGCCCAACCTGGGCTCGATGTACGTTTTGCTCGAGCCGTTCGAGCGCCGGCGCGGCCGGGAGCTGTCGGCCGACGCGATCGCCGATCAGATCCAGGCGCGCTGCCATGAGGTTCGCGCGGCGAGCGTCTCGATCTTCGGCGCCCCGCCGGTCGATGGCCTGGGAGCCACCGGCGGCTTCAAGATGATCATCGAGGATCGCGGCAACCTTGGCCTCGACGACCTCCAGCGGGTCAGCGACGCGATCGTCGAGCGCGGCAACCGGACACCGGGCCTTCAGGGGCTCTTCAACAGCTCGCGAGCCAACACGCCCTGGTTGTATCTGAATATCGACCGGACCAAGTGCATGGTCCTGGGCGTGCCGATCAGCGAGCTATTCAGCACCTTGCAGGTCTACCTGGGGTCGTACTACGTCAACAACTTCAACAAGTTCGGCCGGACCTGGCAGGTGAACGTTCAGGCGGACCAGAGTTTCCGCGGCGACGCCGAGGACATCCGCCAGCTCCAGGTGCGGAACAACCGCGGGCAGATGATTCGCCTGGCGACCTTGCTCGACGTGCGGAACACCAGCGGGCCCGTGGCCGTGATGCGGTACAACATGTACTCGGCGACGGCGATCACCGGGAACGCCGCGCCGGGGACCAGCTCGGGCCAGGCGATCGCCATGATGCAGGAGATCGCCGACAGAGAGCTGCCGCGCTCGATGGCCTCCGACTGGACCGAGCTGGCGTTCATGGAGCGCCAGCAGGGGAACACGGCCATCGGCATTTTTGCGCTGGCGGTGGTGTTCGTGTTCCTGGTGCTGGCGGCGCAGTACGAGAGCTGGAAGCTGCCGCTGGCGGTGATCCTGGTCGTGCCGATGTGCCTGCTCTGCTCGCTGGTGGGTGTGAACCTCGCGGGGATGGACGTCTCGCTGTTCACGCAGATCGGCTTCGTGGTGCTGGTGGGGCTGGCCAGCAAAAACGCGATCTTGATCGTCGAGTTCGCCAAGCAGGCGCAGGACTCGGGCGCCTCGCGCCGCGAGGCGACCCTTGCGGCCTGCCGGCTGCGGCTGCGGCCGATCCTGATGACGTCGTTCGCGTTCATCTTCGGCGTGGTGCCGCTGGTGATCTCGGAGGGCGCCGGCGCCGAGATGCGTCGCTCGCTGGGCACGGCGGTCTTCGGCGGCATGCTGGGCGTGACGCTCTTCGGCGTCTTCCTGACGCCGGTGTTCTACTACGTCATCCAGCGCAACGCCGGCCCGTCGACCACCGCGCCGGTCCCGCACGAGTCCAACGGCGCCCCGCCCGACGGCGATGTCGCCACGATGGTCGGCGGCTGCCCGGCAGAGGTCCGGCATTGAGGACATCATGAGACCCATCGCCTTCTCTTGCCATCCTTCCCGGTACGGTCGGCGGCACTTCGTCGCGGAAGACGACGTCCGCATCGTCCTGGGGCGACTCTCTGAGCCGTTATGGGCGAGGCTCAGGGCCATTCACCTCAATGACCGGGCGATGGGGCGTCGGATCCTCGGCTACGTGAGGGCCGCCGGGAGGAACGAGATCAGCCTTTGCGCTCTCCCGCACCGGGTCAGCTTGCCCCCTTTTTTGAAGCGGAATCAGTCGCCCACTCAGTTCGGCGCAGTACGCGGCTGCCAGTGGCCTGCACTCGCCGTGCGGCGATTCATGCTCTACGACGTCTTGCTCCACGAGATCGGCCATCTTCAGGTTGTCGACGCCAGGGCAAAGGTGAATCGCCGCAAGTTCGCGGATGAGACCCGTGCCCAGGAGTTCGCCGATCACTGGCGCCGGGAGCTGTGGTCGCGTCCCTTCGACCATCCCGACCCGGTCCACAACCCGCCTTCTGCCGAGGAGATCGAAGTCGTGCGCGCCGGCTGGCTGGCGGCGCAGGTCGATTACAAGCGGGGGATGCTTCGCGAGAAGTCGGGGCAATGCGACAAGGCTGTGCACGACCTGACTCGGGCCATCGAGCGTTATCCGGGCCACGCCATGGCGCTGGAACGGCTAGGCTTGCTGACCTATGCCGGCCGGGGGACGACCCAGTCCAACGACCGCGCGATCGAGCTATTCCGTTCGGCGGTCCGACTGGACCCGACCCTGTACGCGGCGACCCTGTTCCTCGCGCTGGCCCTTTCCCGGCAGGGCCGCCAGTTCGAGGCCATGGGGTGGTTCCGGCGTGCGATTCTCCTCGACCCGTTTCCTCCGCTGGCGATGGCGTGGTACGCGGACTCCCTGGCGGATTGGGGTCGCCTCGCCGAGGCGGAGGCCCTGTTCCTGAAAGCCATCAAGAAGGACGGGCGATGCGTCGTCGCGATTCGGGACTACGGGCGCTCCCTGCTGAGGGGCGACGATCCCGTGCCGGAGGACAACATCCGACGGGCCGTCGCGCTGTTCGAGCGGGCCGTGGCTATTGACCCCGACGATCCGGAATCCCATTACCGACTCGGCGACGCCTTGCTCGGCCTCGACGTCGACCGGGACCGGGCAATCACTCATATCGAGCTGGCCTTGCAACTCAATCCGTCGCATGCGATGGCCGCCGAGGCGCTCGCCGAAGCCCGGGCGGATTGCGAAGGCGCCGACGCGAGCTGAGCGGCCCCGGGCGGAGCGGCCGAGGAGGACGACGGTGCCACGCCGCAGCCCATCTGGCGACCAATCGCCAAGAATGTCAATTATGCCCAAAGCGGCTTTCAGTACGTCCCTCGACTCGGCCGAGGCCAGCGCCACCAGGCCGTCGAGAGGTTCTTTCCAGACATCGAGATGTGCCCCAGCCAGGGCGGCGGCGAGGAAGTCGATCGTCGAGGGCAGGCAATGCTGCCAGGAGGCCGCCACGACCAGCGTACGGACCGGTGGCCCGGCTTCGTCCTGATACGCCGTCACCAGGGCCGAGATGGCCTGGTTTCGAGCTCCGCCAACCCGTGAAACGCCGTCTCGTGCTCGCCGTTAAGGCCGCGTCCTGGTACAGGCCGACCATGGTCAGCGGGTCCATTTGGACTCCTGGAAATCAACGCTTGTCAATGCATTCGATTTCCCCAGAATCGCGTCCCACGCGATTCCCAAGAAAGAAAGGAAAAGACCTCCGCCATGGTAATCCTGGTCCCAAAGCCTTTGCAGCGAGCGACATGGAGATAGTGAACGCGTTGCGTTGTACTTTGTCTACAACCGTCGACGACCTCCGACTCCATCCGTTCGATCGAACGATGGCCGTCTCCCTTGCGTCGTCCCGGAATTCGAGACTTCTCGCTCAACACCACCGCGGTATCTCCACCAGACCCTGGTTGACAAGGACCTGAAGGCAGTTTTTGGGCACTCCTCGCCGAACACCACCTGGCCGGTCCTGGGCGAACCGGCGACGTCAGTCGCCGGGTGGACTCGCGAGTTTGGGCAACGCCGATCGCCGCTTCCAGGCGAACCGGCGACGTGAGTCGCCGGGTCATCGGGCCGAGAGCAAAAACCCGGCGACTCACGTCGCCGGTTCGCCCAACCCGAGCGATCCCCCGTGCCGGGCTCGAACCAGGTGGTGTTCGGCGAGGAGTGTCCGGAATTCGGATCACCAGGGCCCGCACTTGGAGTTACATTGTCAAAGACACGAAGGAGGTTGGCATGAGGACGCGCATCATCCGCATCGGCAATTCCCAGGGCATCCGCATTCCCATGCCGCTGCTCGAGCAGACCGGCCTCTGCGATGAGGTCGAGCTCGTCGTTCGGGACGATTGCCTGATTATCCGTCCGTTCACGAAGCCACGGGCCGGCTGGGCTGAGGCCTTCCGCGAGATGGCACGTCGGGGCGATGACGCCTTGCTCGATGACGCTGCGTCGAGCCTGTCGAGCTGGGAAGAGCAGGAATGGCAATGGTGATCAGATCGTCCGGTCTCGCCTCGGATCATCCCCTCACCCCACACAATTCCCCCACGATTTGCCATCTCGCCGTTTTGTACTAGTCCTTGCCTGAGAGGTGCAACGCGCCACCGCGCGCATTTTGCCGGATGAAGCTCCGGTGGCGGAGCTGCGCGCATTCGGGGTGGCGAGAACCTGCAACGGAGGACGATCCACGATGGCCCTGCTTCGTCGCGCGCGTACCCTGCTGGCACGGAATACCCTGGTTCGCCGGGGACTCCGCTCCATCCGGACCACTGTCCGTCGACGGGAACTCGAGGTCCTGGAGTCCCGCGAGCTGCTGACGACGTTCACGGTGACGAACCTGCACGCCACGGGCGCTGGCTCGCTCCGTCAGGCGATCATCCAGTCCAACAGCCATCCTGGACCCGATACCATCGACTTCGGCGTCACGGGCACGATCCGGGCCGGCCGGCATTCGCTGCCGGCGATCACCGGTCCGACCACGATCGACGGCTCCTCGGCGCCGGGCTTTGCCGGCTCGCCGGTCGTGACGTTGAACTTCAACGGGACGAAGGGCCTGCGGTTCGCCGCGGGCTCGGACGGCTCGACTCTGAAGTCGCTGTCGCTGGTGCGGTCGGGCGGCGCGGGGGTCACGCTGATCGGCTCGGGCATCACGGTTCAGGGGAACGAAATCGGCGTGATGGCCAACGGGTCGACCGTGGCCGGCAACCGGGGCGACGGCATCAAGATCGACGCGACCTCGCACGCCGACCTGATCGGGCAGCTCGACCCGGTGACGGGCGTGTCGTACTACAACACCAGCTCCATCAGCCCGGCGGTCTCGGCCTGGACGGGTATCCGCGACGGCTGGACCTCGAACCAGTATCTCATCACGGGCACGTCCGGCAGCAGCGGGCTGCTGTATGTCGGCCCGATCTCGGGCGGTGGCGGCACGTCCTACACCGTGAACTATCCCGGGGCGGCGGCCACGAGCGTCTACGGCCCCGATATCGTCTCCGGCAACGTCATCCGCCTGGTCGGCAGCTACAGGACGGGAACGGGCAGTACCAACGGGTTCCTCTTCCAGGGGTTGACCTCCAACCTGGGCGATTCCAGCTACTATCAGACGATCAGCTATCCCGGCGCGACCTACAACTACCTGCACAGCACGATGGGTGACCTGGTCGTGGGCAACGGCGGCGATATCCCGGCCAGCACCGATCATGCCTTCGTCTACAGCCTCTCGCAGGGCACGTTCACGACGATCACCTATCCGGGCGCGACGACGGTCAGCACCTCGGCCTATGGCGTCTGGTACAACGGCGGGAGCAGTTACACGATCGCCGGCGGCTATACCGCGCCCGGGCCCGGCGGCGGTCCGATGATCTCTCAGGCCTACCTGGTCGACTACAACGAGGCGACCGGGCAGTTCAGCAACTGGACGTCGTTCGCCGGCCCTGAGGGACTGGCCGGCCCGTCGTTCGCCACCCACTTCCAGGGCATCAGCAGCCCCGAGCCGGGCGTGTACACGATGTCCGCCAACACGACGGCCGCCGGGTCGGTCACGCCCATCCAGGCGGCGCTCGTGACCGTGAAGCGCGGTTCCGACGGCACGTTCGGCCCTGCGTACTGGGTCAACCTGACCTACCCCGGCTCGACGGGCATGGGCAGCGCCAACTCGGTGGCCGGCAACCAGGTCGTCGGCGTCACCAACACGGGTTCGGGCATCATCCCGTACCAGGCGACGGTCAACCTGGGCTTCCAGCTCTCGAACGTGATCAGCGGCAACCGCGGCAACGGCATCGGGATCTACGGCGCATCGGGCAACCGGATCGCCATGAACAACATTGGCACCGACGCCACCGGCAGCTTCGCCCGCCCCAACCGGGAGAACGGCATCCTGCTGACGCACGGGGCCTCGCAGAACATCATCGGCGGCACGATCTCGGCCGGCAACAGCCCCACTCAGGGCGTGATCGTCCGCCCGCCGCAGGGGAACGAGATCTCGGGCAACCGCGGCGACGGCGTGCTGATGACCGGCCGCGCCACCGGCAACACGATGAGCGGCAACTACGTCGGCACGAACGCCTCGGGCAACGCCGGGCTGGGCAACCGCCAGGACGGTGTCGCCATTGTGAGGGCCAGCGGCAACTCGCTGATCGGCTGCACGATGCAGGATCAGCCGTTCGTGTATTACAACGTGATCAGCGGTAACCGCGAGAACGGCGTGCGGATCACCGATTCCAATAACACAACGGTCCAGGCCAACTTCCTGGGCGCCGGTGCGAACAACGCGACGGTCGTCCCGAATGGCCGCGACGGCCTTCTGGTCTCCGGCAGGTCGCAGCAGACGCAGGTCGGCGGCGTGATCCCGCTGGGCAACGTGATCTCGGGGAACAACGGCAACGGCATCGCGGTGACGCAGAAGGCCAGCGGCTTCACGTCGTTCAACACCTTCGGCGGCACGTTTGCCTTCGGCGGTGCGGCGCCGAACCGGAAGGACGGCATTCTGATCACCTCGAGCGGCGGCAATAACCTCGTTCGCACCAGTATCGTCTCGGGCAACGGCGGCAACGGCATCGAGATCGGCGGAAATGCGACCGGCGTGCAGGTGACCGACACCGCGACTGGGACCAACACGGCCATCCAGGCGGCGATTCCCAACGGTGGCGACGGCATCAAGATCGACGGCCACGCCCACGGCAACGCGATCGGCGGGTTCCAGCCGTCGATCGAGCCCCAGGACACGGCTTCGGGCAACAAGCGGTTCGGCATCCAGGTCGCCGACCACGCCCACAACAACGTCATCTTCAACACCAACGTCGGCACGACGGCCGTGGCGGTGGGGGGCGCGATCCCCAACCTGATGGGTGGGCTCGACGTCGGCCCGGGCACGTCGTCCACGACCATCGGCGGCCCGACGCTGCCACTCCAGGACAACATACTGCACAACGACGGCCCGGGCGTGTCGATCCGGTCGTCGCGGGGCGACGCCGTGATCGGCGACCTCATCGGCTCCAACACGGGCAACGGCCTGACGCTCATGAAAGCCCGCGGGGCGAGCATCGGCGGAAACCTGCTACTCCCCAGCGCCCAGGCGGTGGCCGGCCAGGGCAACCGGATCATCACCAACAAGGGATACGGCCTCCTTGCCCTGGGCAACTGCAAGGGGACCGTCGTGCAGGGAAACACCATCGCCGCCAACATCCAGGGCAACGTCAACCTGACCCACTCGCGCGGCGTCCGGTACGTCCCGAAGGCCGGCGGCTAACCCCACCCCGGCGAGGCTGGCCCGCCCGCCCGCCCGACGACATCCCGAGAATCTGCCGTTTCCTCTTCCAGGGGACGACGACCGACCTTCCCTCAGGCGGCACATTCACCACGATCGACTACCCGGGCGCGACGTACAACTACGTTCACAGCACGATGGGCGGCCTGGCCGTCGGCAACTACGACCTGCCGGCTCAGCCAGGCTCGTCGATCCTGCCGGCGTACGATTACATCTACAACATCGCGACGAAGCAGTTCGTCACCCACATTGTCTACCCGGGTTCGACCAGCGATACGGCCTACGGCATCTGGTCCAACGGCGGGACCAGCTACACGATCGTCGGGGGCTACAGCGACGCTAACGCGAGCAACGCAACCGACCAGAACCAGCCGATCGGCCAGGGCTACATCGTCGATTACAACTCGGTGACGAACACCTTCTCGAACTGGACGTCGATCGGCTACCCCGGCCCGGCGGGTAGCAACCTCCTCACGCACTTCGAGGGGATCAGCGAGCTGAAGCCCAACGTGTACACGCTCAACGCCGACTCGACCGAGAGCGGATCCGGCGGCAACACGGGGTATGCGTCGTTCGTGACGGTCCGCCGCGAGCCGAACGGCACGTTCAATGCGGTCAAGTGGGTCAACCTCAGCTATCCCGGCGTGTCGAGCAGCCTGAGCTCGAACGCGGTCTACGGCAACGACGTCGTCGGCATCGGTCTCGGCTCCAATGCCTTCGCCTACCAGGCCGTCGTCCACCCCGGGGCGCGGGGTGCCCGGTGATGTGTTCGTAGCTTTGAAGCCCCGCGGCCAGTCTTCGCAATCGTCTCCTGGACCGGTCGGCCCGATCCCGGCCACAATAGCGGGATCGGGCCCGATCGGCCCACAGGACAGCAGGAAACGAGACGAATGCGGAGGCGGCGCCGTGAGCGGTCCCACCCTGATCACCCAGGTGACGTTGAAGGACTACAAGAGCATCGCGCGGTGCGATGTTCGGCTGGGCCCGCTGACGTTTCTGGTGGGTCCCAACGGCTCGGGCAAGAGCAACTTCCTCGATGCCCTGAGGTTCGTGTCCGACGCCCTGAACACCTCGCTCGACCACGCCCTGCGCGACCGCGGCGGCATTCAGGAAGTGCTCCGGCGGCCATCCCAACCATTTCAGCATTTCGCTGACGTTTCGCCTCCCTGATGGGGTGGAGGGCGTTTACGGATTCCGAATCGGCGCTCGCCCCAGGGCGGGCTACGTGGTCGAGAACGAAGTTTGCCGCCTGAGCCGGCCCGAGGCCCTGGCGGTGGAATCGTTCTACCAGGTCGATTCGGGTCAGGTGATCAGGACCAGCCTCGCCTCGCCTCCGGTCGCGGCCAGCGATCGACTCTATCTCGTCAATGTCTCCGGGCTCGGCGAATTCCGGCCTGTCTACGACGCCCTGACCCACATGGCCTTCTACAACCTCAACCCCGACCGAATCCGCGACCTCCAGAATCCGGACGCCGGGGAGATCCTCAGACGCGACGGCGGCAACCTGGCCAGCGTCCTCGGACGGCTGGAGCGTGACAATCCGGCGTTGAAGACGCGCATCGAGGAATATCTCTCCAAGGTCGTACCCGGCATCCGGGGTGCTCGGGCCGTGTCGGTCGGTCCCAAGGAAACCATCGTGTTTCGACAGGAGATCGCCGGCAGCAGCCAACCCTGGCAGTTCTACGCGTCCAGCATGTCGGATGGCACACTGCGGGCGCTCGGCATCCTGGTCGCGTTGCTGCAACCGGGCAACGGCCAGGCGGACCGCGTGCCGCTCATCGCGATCGAGGAGCCCGAGATCGCCCTGCACCCCGCCGCGGCCGGCGTGTTGCGCGCCAGCCTGCGCGACGCCTGCCGGAGAGCCCAGGTGCTCGTCACCAGCCACAGCCCGGATCTGCTCGATGATCCGGAAATCAGCGACGAAGAAATCCTCGCGGTGATTGCCGAGCAGGGTGAAACCCGCATCGCGCGCCTGGATCCGGCCGGACGCAGTGCGATCAGGGACCGGCTCTACACGCCGGGAGAGCTGCTGAGACTCGATCATCTTCGCCCCGAACAGCCCGGTGATCAGGATCGTCTCACGACGCCTTCCTTCGCGTGGAAGGACGGGTTCTGATGTCGCCCCTGGCCATCGCCTGCATCGTCGAGGGACACGGCGAGGTCGAGGCCGTGCCGATCCTGATTCGACGCATCGTGGAGCGGATTGATCCGTCCCTCTTCGTTCGGATTCAGCGTCCCCTGAGGATCACGCGATCGCAGCTCCTGCGGCCGCGCGAACTCGAGCGGGCCATCGAGCTCGCGGCAAGGCAGGTCGGCCCGCAAGGGGGCATCCTCGTGCTCATCGATAGCGACGACGACTGTCCGGCGGAGCTCGGGCCGCAATGACCGGCTCGCGCCCGCCAGGCCCGGGGCAACATTCCCATCGGCGTCGTTCTCGCGAAACGAGAATTCGAGGGCTGGTTCCTTGCCTCTGCCGAGTCGCTTCGAGGTCGTCGGAGCCTGCCGGACGACCTGCTCCCGCCGCCTGATCCCGAGTCGGTCCGAGGTGCCAAGGAATGGATCGGCCGCCACATGATCGGCTCGGTTTCCTACAGCGAGACCATCGATCAGCCCGCGTTGACCGCCGTCTTTGACCTCGATCAGGCTGCCGCGCGGGCGCACTCCTTCGACAAATGCCTTCGCGAGGTCACAAGCTTGATCCGTGCCTTCCGGTCCAGTCATCCGGGCTCGCCATGAAGTGCTTGCAGGGACCAACCATCAAGGCGCTTTTCCTGGGCGGTTCCTTAAGCTTTGGCCAGGCGCGAGATCCGCATTCCCATCGTCCGACCCGGAGACCATAATGGATGGAGGATGGTCGAGCGGGTCGAGGAGCCGAGAGCGCATGACCGACAAGTTGGTCCTACCGAACCTGGAGATCCGCGGTTTTCGTGGCTTCCGGAAGCTCGAAGTCGAGCGGCTGGGACGTGTCAATCTCATCGTCGGCAAGAACAATGTTGGGAAGACCAGCGTCCTGGAGGCCCTTCGACTGTATGCCACGCCGGGCTCACCTTCAGTTCTACTTAACCTGATCGCCGCGCGCGACGAGTTTGATCGACCACTAGGTCCTCGGTCCAACGATCGTCGCCCCACGCCAGTACCGATCGGGGGGATCTTTTATGGAAGGGTGGCTATCCCCGATCAGACACCGTGGCTCTCGATCGGGTCGATAGACGATCGGTCGAGGACCCTCCAGATTAAGTTAACCATCAGGCGGCTCAGGAGAGTTCGGGAGAGAGTTCCATCAGTCGAAGTGGAAGAGATCAGCGGCGGCTTCCTGGACGGGATTCCCTCCTTGTCGTACCAGGTCGGAAAGA
>JAKAUH010000687.1 GCA_021818605.1 Planctomycetota bacterium | reverse complement strand
CCGAAAGGAACTGCTCCGAGTCGAGCAGCCGGGGCACCACCTCCTCAAGCTTGGCCCGATCAGCCAGTGTCAGCAGGCGCGTCTCCCCATCGCCCGGCTCCGTCATCAGCCGAAGATTGCCCGAGAGCGTCGGACGATACTTCAAGTACCATTCCATCCGGCGCCGGAAACGCGGCAGCCGCTCGAGCGTCCCCGGCTCGATGACCCGTGTGGCGAACAGCGGGATCAGTCCCACGAACGACCGCACTCGCAGGTGCTCCGGCTCGCCCCCGTCGACCCGGAGCACGTCGTAATAGAAGCGGTCGACCGGGTCCCACAGCCCCATCTCCGAGATCCCGTTGATTGCGTGCGAGATCGCCAGGAAATGCTCGAAGAACTTGGTCGCAATCGCCTCGTGCGCCGGTCTCGTCCGCGAGAGTTCAAGAGCGATCGCCAGCATGTCCAGGCAAAACAACCCCATCCAGGCGGTGCCGTCGGCCTGCTCGAGCCGGCGGCCATCGGGCAGGTTGGGCCGGCTCCGGTTGAACACGCCGATGTTGTCCAGCCCCAGAAACCCACCCTGAAAGGCGTTGCGACCCGCCGGATCCTTGCGGTTGACCCACCAGGTGAAGTTCAGCAGCAGCTTGAGGAAGACCTCCTCCAGAAACGGCGTGTCCTCGCGCCCGGTCATCTCGCGATCGATCTCGTAGACCCGGAGCGCGGCAAGCGCATGAACGGGGGGATTTGCATCGGAGAAATCCCACTCATACGCCGGGAGCTGACCGTTCGGATGCATGTACCACTCGCGGAGGAGCAGCAGAATCTGCCGCTTGGCCCACTCGGGGTCGATCCTGGCGAGCACGATGCAGTGAAATGCCATGTCCCACGCCGCGAACCACGGGTATTCCCACTTGTCGGGCACGCTCAGCACGTCGAGGTTGTACAGGTGCCGCCAGCCGGAGTTCCGGCCTCCCAGGCGCTCCGTCGGCGGGACTGGACCGGCGGGGTCGCCGTCGAGCCAGAGCTCGACGCTGTAGTGGTAGAACTGCTTCGACCACAGCAGCCCCGCATAGGCCTGCCGCTGCACGCTCCGCCGCTCGTCATCCAGACCTTCCGGCTGAATCGCTCGATAGAACTCGTCGGCCTCGGCCTGCCGCTCGCCGATGACCGAGTCAAAGCCCGCGAACGGCGCGCTCAGCGGCCGGTCGACGAAGCGGGTCCGCACGATCATCGAACCGCCCGGCTCGACCACGGCGCGGTAGTGGGCGGCGGCCTTCGACCCTCGCAGCGCAGGATTCACCCGGTCGAGCCGGCCTTCAACCACGGCCTGGTGGAAACCATCCTTGACGTACGGGCCGACATCAGGAACCCCGAACAGCCGCATTCGGTTGGTCTCGTTCTCCGTGAACAGGGGCGACGGCGTGCACGGAACATCGTCCAGATACCACCAGCGATCGCCAAGGTGCCTGTGGGTGGTACGGATGACGTTCGCGTCGGCCGCCCAGAGCACCGGCCGCTCCGAGGCGTATCCCCACGACCAGGTGTTACGATACCAGGCCTGCGGCAAAACGTGCAGCTCAGCCGGCTCGGGACCGCGATTCCACGCGGTGATCCGGCAGAGGATGTCATCCTGGCCGCCCTTGGCGTACTCGATCACCACGTCGAAGTACCGCCCCTGCATCAGGGCGTTCCCGATGGCGTCGGCCAGCTCGAACTCGGGCTCCGAGCGGCTCCGCGCCCGATTCTCGCGGACCAGAAACTCGTAAGGGTAGGCCACCTGCGGGTACTTGTACAGCATGCGCATGTAGGCATGGCTTGGGACGCCGTCCTGGTAGAAGTAGTATTCCTTCACGTCCTCGCCGTGGTTTCCCTCGTCGTTGGTCAATCCGAAGAATCGCTCCTTGAGGAACGCGTCGCGGCCGTTCCAGAACGCGGGGGCCAGGCAGAGGTTCTGGAAGCGGTTACAGAATCCGGCCAGACCGTCCTCGTTCCAGCGGTAGGCGCGGCTGCGCGCGTGATCATGGGGAAAGGAGTTCCAGGCGGATCCGTCGGCACTGTAATCCTCGCGCACGGTTCCCCACGCCCGCTCGGCGAGGTAGGGGCCCCATTGCTTCCAGTCGGCGACGCGGGCCGAGCTGTCGCTCAGGCGGCGGTGCTCGGCAGTCGGCGAGTCGGACAAGGCGGGCATCTCCCGGTCGCGGCCGATTCCCGATCGCGAATCGGCCAGTCAGGGTCTTCGCGGATGCTTGTCGGTCCAATCGCCCAACGACGATCGGGAGCCGGCCGTACCTCTGCGACGACGAGGCACGGCCGCTTCGAAGGCTCGGCACGACGATTCATTTCGCTCGACGCCGCACGGCGTAGCCGTACTGGGTCGGCCAGGGCGGCTCGACACCGAGTTCCTGGGCTGCCTTGAGCGCCCAGTACGGCCGGCGGAGCAGCTCTCGGGCCAGGAAGACGAGGTCGGCATCGCCGCCGATGACGATCTCGTTGGCGTGCTGCGGCTCGGTGATCATGCCGACGGCGCCCGTCATGATGCCGGTCGCCTCGCGGATCCGACGGGCGAACGGCACCTGATAGCCCTTGCCGACCGGGATGTGCGCGCGGGGCACCAGGGCACCGGAGGAAACGTCGATCAGGTCGACCCCGATGTCCTTCAACCGCGCGGACAGCGCCACCGATTGCTCGATCTCCCAGCCGCCCTCGACCCAGTCCGTGGCCGAGATCCGGACGAACAGCGGGAGTTCGTCCGGCATCCGCCTGCGGAGCCGCTCGGCGATCCGCAGCACCAGTCGCATCCGGTTGTCGAGAGAACCCCCGTAATCGTCATCCCGTCGGTTGGACAGCGGCGAGAGGAACTCGTGGAGCAGATAGCCGTGCGCCGAGTGGATCTCGATGAGGCGGAATCCGGCCTCGAGCGCCCGGGCGGCGGCGGCCTCGAAGGAATCGGCGATCC
>JAKAUH010000046.1 GCA_021818605.1 Planctomycetota bacterium | reverse complement strand
TCCGCGACTACCCGGCGCTCCAAAGGCTGCCCTCGTGGTGGTACGACGTCGCCTCGCCGCTGCTGGCGCTTCTGCTCGGGATCGTCACTCTCTACTTCCTCGGCCTGGCCCTGCGATCGTGGGTCTATCGCTCGGTCGAGTGGTTCCTGCTGCGCGTTCCGGTCGTCAACATGATTTATCGCGCCGTGCGGAATGTCGTCGAGTCGCTGGGCCAGCAGTTTCAGGGCGGCAGCGGGTTCAAACGCGTCGTCCTGGTCGAGTTTCCTCATCCCGGGATGCGGTCGCTCGGCCTGGTGACGAACACGCTTCAGGACGTCACCACGGGGCGAACGATCCTGACCGTCTGCGTGATGACCGGCGTCATGCCGCCGTCGGGGTTCACCCTGTTCGTCCCCGAGGAATCCGTCACCAACATCGCCTGGAACGTCAACGACTCGCTCCAGGCGATCCTCTCGGGTGGGATTACCACGCCGCCGACGATCCACTATTTCGAGGGTCTCAGGACCCCGCTGCCCCCCGGCGGCGGCCCGATCGTCGACGCCGCCGGCCACGCGCTGACCGCCCCGGACGGCCGCGACGGCGCGTGACCGGGCCGGGCGCGTCGGATCAAGTCGAGTCGAGATGACCGGTCGCGGCGGGCGAGGTATGATGATGAGGGTGCGACGCGAACCTATCAGAGCGGAGGTCCGATCATGTCCACGGGAACGATTCTGGCGCCGGGCGTGGCCGCGGTCCCCGGCTTCAACGGCTCGACGGCCGAGCCGTTCTACGGCGGCGATGTGCTGTACGAAGTCGTGGACAACGAGTTCCGGGAACTGCCGCTGATGAGCGCAAGAGAGACGCGACTGGCTTCGATCCTGCTCCAGATCCTCGGGCCGTTCACCCGGAGCAACTCGCTGGGGTTGACTGACATGGAGATGCTCTTCCTGATCGGCGGCCCTCGCAACCTCCAGCGCCGGCCGGATGTCTCGTACGTCTCGTTCCAGCGCTGGCCGAAGGGCAAGCCGGTGCCGGCGACGAACGCCTGGGACGTCGTCCCCGATCTCGCGGTCGAGATCGTCAGCCCGACCGACGGCGCCAACGAGATCATCGAGAAGGTCGAGGACTACTTCACCTGCGGCGTCCGGCGGGTGTGGGTGCTCTATCCGCTGGTCTCGAAGGTCTATGATTATGCCTCGTCGACGGCGGTCCGCATCCTGACCCGCGCCGAGACCCTGCCCGGCGGCGAGCTGCTGCCGGGCTTCGAGCTGCCGCTGGCGGAGCTGTTCGAGGAGGCCGCGCCGACGGCCGAGTGAGGGGCGGAGGCGCAAGAAAGAGGGCGAGGGCCGGTGAATTCGGCCCCCGCTCGCACATCGGAGTCGATCGCCGCGCCGCCTCTCGGGTCCGCGATTTACAAGAGCGTCCGCACCCTGGCCAGGACGTCGGCGACGACAGCCTGGGGCAGCGATCCGATCCGGTCCGCCCTGCGAGCCCGCCAGT
This sequence comes from Planctomycetota bacterium, assembly GCA_021818605.1. Taxonomy (GTDB): domain Bacteria; phylum Planctomycetota; class Planctomycetia; order Isosphaerales; family Isosphaeraceae; genus JAKAUH01. The sequence continues at coordinate 1,465 of JAKAUH010000046.1, read as the reverse complement.
CCAGGCTCTTGAGCTGATCGGCCAGCACCGCACCCTCGACCGGCAATCCTACCGGAATCAGGACCTCGAATGGGTAACCCTTCACCTGGCTCGTGATCGGGCACATCAGCGCCAGGCCGACCTTTGCATTGTAGGCGCGCGGTGACAGGATGACGGCCGGTCGTCGGCCGGCCTGCTCGTGGCCGGCCTGGGGGTTCAGGGTGATCCAGACCAGATCACCTCGCTCCGGTTCATAGACCGCCGCCGGCATCACCATGTCTCCTCGCCGACGGCCGCTCCCGTCGAGACCTCGCCGTGGAGGTTCTCCGGTGTCACCTGCGCCAGCAGGCCGGCAAGGTTCTCGCCGGGCTTACTGGATCGGCGGACGACTTCCGCCGGGATGATGACGATCTCATCGCCGCGCTCCTCGAGGAGGCTGTGCGAACCGGCCTGGAGTCGGTGGCGGCGCCGCATCTCCGACGGGATCGTAATGGCCCCTCGCTCGCCCACCACGGCCTCGAACGAGCCTTGCGGGCCGGAGGGCGAACCGACGGCCGGTTGGATGTCCAGAACATCGTCTGCCGGCACCTTCAAGGACTCGTCCGAGGTCAGCCCGTCGGGCGCGATCCTCGCGACGCGGACGTGCTTGGCTCCTTCTTTCAGAATCGCCCACCGCTCGCTCGCATTGTGGCCTCGAAGTATGCAGGTACGCGAGAAGCTTCGCCCTCCACTGGGCTTTGTGAGACGAGGCATAATATTTATCCTTTGGTTGCAGAAATTCAGAAAAAGTGACACCGAAAACGATTTTATGAGCCTCAGTGTCGCCTGTCAACGAAAAAGGGGCACCGAGGACGAATCCCCGATGCCCCTGGATGGAACGGTCCTGTACGATCGCTGGCGCTCAATACATGTCGTCATACCCGCCGTGGCCGCCGCCGGGCTTCTTCTCGTCGTCCTTGGGGGCATCGGCGATCAGGGCGTCGGAGGTGAGGAGCAGGGTGCTGACGCTCGCGGCGTTCTGGAGGGCCGAGCGGGTGACCTTGGTCGGGTCGATGATGCCGGCCTTGACGAGGTCGGTGTACTCGCCCTTGAGGGCGTCGTAGCCGAAGTTGCCCTTGCCCTCGACGACCTTGGAGAGGACGACGCCGCCGTCCTGGCCGGCGTTCTCGGCGATCTGGTGCAGGGGCGCCGAGCAGGACCGGACGATGATCTGGTAGCCGATCTCCTCGTCGTGCGAGAGGTTCTTGGACTTGACGGTGGCCGCCGAGCGGAGCAGGGCCACGCCGCCGCCGGGGAGGATGCCCTCCTCGAGGGCTGCGCGGGTGGCGTGCAGGGCGTCCTCGACGCGGGCCTTCTTCTCCTTCATCTCGCTCTCGGTTGCGGCCCCGACGTTGATCTTGGCCACGCCGCCGGCGAGCTTGGCGAGGCGCTCCTCGAGCTTCTCGCGGTCGTAGTCGCTCTTGGTGTCGGCGATCTCGCGGCGGAT
>JAKAUH010000871.1 GCA_021818605.1 Planctomycetota bacterium | reverse complement strand
GACGCCGGCATGCGTCGCGTCGCCCAGGTGGTGGACGCCGGGATGGCCGTTGTAGACCTCGAAGAACCGCTCCTTCGTGACCATCGCCAGCTCCTCGGCCGTGATGGCATAGCCGAAGTTCGGATGGTTGAGGTGCCCCAGGATCGGCCGGCCCAATCGGCGAGACTGCTCCTCGACGGCGGCCAGGTCGTTGGTCATGACCTCCACGACGCTCTTGCCACCCTGGGGTTGGATCAGCTCCAGGATGTTGCTGGCGTTCATGTGGATCGGCTTCTTCTCGAACCGGTCGGTGATCTCCTCGCCCTGGATCAGCAGGAACCGGCCGGGCTGCTCGAAAAGCGTCCGGTACTCGCCCAGCGGCTTGAGGCGGACCTGGACGTCGCCGTTCACGGCGCGGGTCTCGACCCAGGTGTTCCCGAACCGCTCGACATACCGGGCCAGGCCGTCGTGCCCGGCGCGTTTGTTCGCCGCCCTGATGCTCATCCATCTCGGCCCCTGGCTGAGGACGTTGTGATCGGACAGGGCGAGGAACTGGTAGCCGTGGCGGGTGTACCAGTCCACGATCATCTCGGGGTAGTCGTTGCCGTCGCTCCAGAGCGAATGCGTGTGCAGGTTGCCCTTGAACCACCGAGGCTCGGCGCGGGTCGTCACCGGGTTGCCGGCCTGCGCGGGCGGCGGCGCGGCGAGGGCCTCGGAAGAATCGACGGCCTGCGCCTGGCACGCCGTCGCGACGAGGAGCAGAAGCGTGGTCAAGGTCGATCGCATCGGCGGTTCACTCCACCTCGTGGACGTCGTGCAGGACGCCTCTGGGGATGCAGACGGTCAGGACGGTCAGTTTGCCCACGGCCTTGTGCTTCACGCCCCGGGGCACATACACGACCACGCCCGGGTGCAGTTCGATCTCCTCGTCGTCGAGGACCATCGTGCCCTGGCCGTCGATGACGTGGTAGAACTCGTCGGTGTGCTCGTGGTAGTGCAGCCGGGCATCGTGGATCTCGACGTGATGGATCTCGGCGGCGGCATCATCCTGCTCCTTGATGAGCGGTCGGATCTGGCCGCAGGTCTCGGCCCAGGGCTCGACGTCGGCGGGATCGCGCCGCAGGAATCGCGAGACGGTGCTCATGGGGCCCTCCTTTTTCGCGGGGTGGTCACGCTTCCGTCCGGTATGCCCGCGCCGGGACGGCGAAGACGCCTCGCTTTCCCGTCTATCTGCTGACAGGCCCGTAGGTCCTGGCCGCGGCGGGGCTGTGCCATTATCCTCTCTCGGCCGGCAGGATTCGACCCGCAACTGCGACAGGTGCGGCAGGACGGCCGGCTCACATCAGCCGGGCCGGTGGATTGACCGCTATCGACCGTCGAAGATCCAGAGATGGATAGAAGAACAACTCGCCCCTGCCTGTGACCGTCGGTTTCAGCATCGTCCGGGTCGTCGGCGACGAGCTGCTCAAGCTCGCCAGCGAGCAGAAAAGTCGAGACTCCTCGGCGAACGCCACCACGGATCGCCCTGAAGGGACCGCAACACATCAGCCTGGGCATCGCCCCGGGGGTCCAGCGAGACGGCTCCGAAGAAACAGAGCAAACGGTTTGTTTTGGACCGCCCGGTGAGGCTGCCGTCAATGCGACGGTGGTCCGCCCGGCCGTCGCGGGGACGGCATCGCGGACTCGTAGCCCGGCCGGATGGAAGTGTGCCTCCATGCGGCGAAGTCGTTTCATGATCGGGCAGCGGCACGACCTTCGCTGGTTTCCATATTTCCTGGCCGAGGCGACAGGATGTCCCATCGGCCTGGTGTTGCACGCCATCGGCTGGTCGTGGCCTGGCCCCTCGTCGGGAGACCGGGATCGTGCCGGCCGGGATCTCGTCCGATGCGGCCAGCAGGTCGCACTCGGTTGGCAGCGATCACGATCTCACATGGGATTACGAGATTCATTGCGGCCGGCATCGATCCGTTCGGGATGGAACACCGGCCGGGTCATCCGGCATCTCGGGACGGGAAGAGCGATGTCGGCGACCACGAAGCCGGAGGCGCGGCCTTCGTTCAACGACCCGGATTTGAACCGGGAGATCAGGCGGCTCAGGTCCGTCGACCATGCGACGAACCTGGGGTTCCTGGCCGGGGAGTATTTCTGCCTGGCCGCGGTGATCGGCGGGGCGATCGCCTTCCGCGAGTGGCGGCTGGCGGCCGGGCTGAGCCCACTGTGGGACGTTCCCGTGCTGGGTCTTGCGATCGTCCTGGTGGGTGCTCTCCAGCACCGGCTGGCCGGACTCGGGCACGAGGCGGCGCATTACACGTTGCTGAAGGACAAGCGGCTCAACGACCTGGTCGGGGACGTCTTCTGCATGTTTCCGATCTTTTCGACGATCCACTTCTATCGCCTCTTTCACCTGGCACATCATCAGTACACCAACGACCCGATGCGCGACCCGGACCTCGTCGTCCTGGGGGGTTGCAAGATGGTGGACCGGTTCCCAATGGGCCGCTGGCAGTTCATCAGGTCGTTCTATCTCCGGGCGATCACGGATCCCATCGCGTTCCTCCAGTACCAGCGGGACTACATCGACATCAACATGCTCGGCCGGTCGGAGAACGTCTACCTGCGCGGTGGGGTAGCGGGCGACCCCGGTCGACTGTGGCCCCGGCCGGCGGCCGTGCTCGGGCTGATCTACCTGTTCGCGTTCATCGCGGGGCAACTGGCGCTCACGTTCGCAGGGAGGCCGGAGTGGTTGCTCTACGAGGGGGCCTTCGGGACACTGCTCGTCCTGGCGGCGGCCTGGATGCTGCCGGGCTCGAGCTTCTTTCAGTCGCCGTTTCGCCAGCGGTATTCGGGCCGGGCCGCCGGGGTGCTGAGGTTGACTTGCTATTCCTGGGTTCTCGTCGCGCTCGGGCTGCTGCAGTCCGCGACGGTCGGTCGATCTCGCTTTTATTTCTTGGTGCTCTGGGTGCTCCCGCT
>JAKAUH010001008.1 GCA_021818605.1 Planctomycetota bacterium | reverse complement strand
TCGGGGGGTCTTTGGGAGGCGGTTGATAACGTCGGGTCGCCGCGTTCGAGCGGGTCCTCTGGGGGCCTCGGCGGCCGCGCCTGGGAGCCGCCGGCCGGCGAGATGCTCACCAGTCGAACGGGTGAAGCATCACTCGCCCGAGTAGGTGAGCGTGAAATCATGGAAGCGATACTTCTTGTTGCGGGGCACCTCGCCGGCCGCGGCGAACAGGCTCAGGAGCAGGTCGCCGAAGTGGTCGGTGCGGACGCAGTAGAAGTTGTGCTTGCCCTCGCGACGGGACTCGATCAGGCCGGAGACCCGGAGCAGAGCCAGGTGGTGGCTGACCGCGGGCTGGCTCTGGCCGAGCCGCTGGCAGAGGTCGGTGACGTGCAGCTCGCCCTGGGGCGAGAGGGCCAGATAGAACAAAATGCGCAGCCGGGTCTCGTCGCTGAGGAGCTTGAAGACCTGGGCCAGTTCGCGGACCGACTGATCGGAGACCTCTCCGCCCATCGTCGCGACATGGCCATTGGTTTCGGACGCGCGCTTGGTTTCCTTGCGTGCCATGGGTGAAATACCTTAACCCTTTCGTGGGAATTGAACCTCGCCAGGCCAGGCCCGACCCGACCGCCCTGCGATTCCCGCGGGCGCGGGAAGGCGGGGCCACCGACCGGTGACCGGCCACCTGAGCTCACGGCCAGCCGGCCCACGGCTCAAGGAGGGGTCGATCCGCCGGCATCAGGTCCGGACGAACGAGTGTTGCGATGCTAACAGGCAAGCCTTGCGGGTCCCTTGGCGGGCCCCGCCAGCCGGCTGGTCGTGTCTCGAGTGGTTTGGGGTGTCACAGGGTGTCCGGTGGTTTCCGCCCGGCCAGGGCCGGGCCGCGACGATCGATCATCGGCGGTAAGGGGCCAGCATCCTGGTCGGGATCGGGAACGCCGCGGCGATCGCGGGAAAACAGATGTCCTGAAATAATCTATCGTCAGTGTGGCTCATATACCTATTATGGGGACCCGGTCAAGAGCCCGCATCGGATCAGTCCGCTTCGCACAGCGTCTGCGGCCCGCTCGTCGAGCGGGCAGAGGGGGAGGCGGACCTCGTTGCTGCACCGTCCGAGCATGGCGAGGGCCGCCTTGACCGGGATGGGATTGGGGGCAAGTCCTAGCAAGTCCCGGGCCAGCGGAAAGAGTCGGGCATGGGCGTGGCGTGCGTCCTCGACCCGGCTCTCCGTGTACGCATCGATCATCGCCCGCACCTCGCCGGGTACCAGGTTGGCGATCACCGAGACCACCCCCTCGGCGCCGATGGCGAGCATCGGCAGGGTCAACGAATCGTCACCGGAGAGGATCGTCAGATCGGTCCGCGCCAGAAGCTCGCTGACCTGGTCGAGCGAGCCGGCCGCCTCCTTCACCGCCACGATCTGGGCCCGCCTTGCCAGCCGCTCCACCGTTTCCGGCTCGACGTTGCGGCCGGTCCGCCCGGGGATGTTGTAGAGCACGATCGGCAGATCCACGGCGTCGGCTATCGTGGCGAAATGGCGGTATAGACCCTCCTGATTGGGCCGGTTGTAGTAGGGGGCAACCGAGAGTGCGGCGTCGGCGCCGGCGTGGGCGGCAAACCGCGTCAGCCGGATCGCCTCGGCGGTCGAGTTCGAGCCGGTGCCCGCCATGACCCGCGCGCGGCCGGCGGCCGCCTCGATGACCGTGGCGATCACGCGCTCGTGCTCGTCGTGAGAGAGCGTCGGCGACTCGCCCGTGGTGCCGCAGGGGCTCACGATCGGCGTCCCCTGCCCAATCTGCCATTCGACCAGCCGGCGGAGACCCTGCTCGTCGACCGCCCCGTCCCGGAACGGCGTGACCAGGGCCACGGTGCATCCGGCGAACATCCGACCCTTGGTGGACATGGATCATTCCAGAATTTCGGGCAAACCCAATCCCCGGCCGGGGCGAGTCGGCCATTCAAACCTAGTTCACTTCACGAAGACCGGCGGGTAGGCGGGACCGCAACGATCGCACGATACGAGGAGCGAGGAGATACAACGCTCATAACACCATGGGTTCAAGGTCATAAAATCTTAGACTGGTTGTCGCCGGAATGGAAGCCGAATTAAACCCCGTCCCAAAGATTTCGTCGAGAATCCGGTTGATCCGACGTCACGGTCGCACGGAAAACGTGGAAGCAATCACGTGCGTCTTCATGTCCGGCGTCAACAGTGTGATCCAGACGCGCGCATCGGTTACAGGGAGCGGAGGGCCTGCTGGATGCAGTCCTTCATCTCGCGGACGGCCGGGGTCAACCCGACGAGGACCGCCCGGCTGACGATGCTGTGGCCGATGTTCAATTCGTGCATGCGGTCGATCCGGGCCACGTCTTCCACGTTGAGATAGTTGAGTCCGTGTCCGGCGTGGAGGCCGACGCCCGCGGCGACGAGGGTCGAGCCGGCCAACCGCAGGGCCTGGAGCTCGGCCGTGCGGGACGGTCCCTCGGGGACGTTCGCATAGCGGCCCGTGTGCAGCTCGGCGGCCGCGACGTTCATCGCGATCGTGGCCTCGATCTGCCGGGGGTCGGGATCGATGAACAGCGAGACCGCGATCCCCGCGTCCTGGAGACGCTTCACGGCTTCTCCCACTCTCCCGATTTGCCCGGCCACGTCCAGTCCCCCCTCGGTGGTCAGCTCGTCGCGGCGCTCGGGGACCAGCGTGACCTGATCGGGGCGGGTGGCGATGGCCAGGTCGACGATCGCGGGCTCGACGGCCATCTCGAGGTTGAGCCGGACCTGCACCGTCTCGCGGAGCAGGCGGAGGTCGCGGTCCTGGATGTGCCGGCGGTCCTCGCGCAGGTGGATTGTGATTCCGTCGGCGCCCCCCAGCTCGGCGAGGACGGCCGCCCAGACCGGGTCGGGCTCGCGACCGCCCCGGGCCTGTCGGAGCGTGGCCACGTGGTCGATATTCACGCCCAGTCGAACCATGTCGG
>JAKAUH010000441.1 GCA_021818605.1 Planctomycetota bacterium | reverse complement strand
CTGCCCGTCCGCCCGCGTGTCAGGCTCTCAGCCTGACTCCGCCGGTTGCGGAGCGGTCCTATCCGGGTCGGATCGGATCGGACCGGTGTCAGGCTGAGAGCCTGACCGACTTCGGACCGGACCAAGGTTGGACTTTCCGCGTAGGTCAGGCTTTCCAGCCTGACTCCCCCGGTAACGGTCCGATTCGGATCGGATCGGACCGATGTCAGGCTGGAAAGCCTGATCGACTTTGGACCGGATACGTTCGGCCCGCCCTGGTCGGGCGGTCCGCCGCCCCCAACGCACCTTCCTCTTGATCATCAAATGTTGGATTTTTGCCGCAGCATCGATTAAGATGGGGAGGAAAGAAATGGGACGATCGCCTCTTCGATGCCTGTCGGGACCTCCGGATGAATCGACTGATCCTCGGCCTGCTACTGGGCGGACTGGCGGCGATGGCCGGGGTAGTCGAGGCCGGCGAGCGCCGGGCGCCCACGTTCGAGCGGGACGTTGAGCCGGTGCTGACGCGGGCCGGGTGCAACGCCGGGGCGTGTCATGGCAAGTCCGGGGGGCGGAGCGGATTCGCGCTTTCGCTGCTGGGATTCAACCCGGCGGGCGATTTTGTGGCGATCGCCAGGGACGCGGGCGGGCGCCGGGTCTCGCGGATCCGGCCGGCCGATAGCCTCTTGCTGGCTAAAGCCTCGGCGCGGTTGCCGCACGGCGGCGGGGTTCGGCTGGCGCCGGGGAGTCCGGCTTACCGGACGGTGCTCGACTGGATCGTCGGAGGAATGCCCCGCACGCCGTCCGATGCGCCGCGGGTCGAGCGGATCGCCGTCGAGCCGACCGAGCGGACCCTGAAGCCCGGCGAGTCGTTCCCACTACGGGTCAGGGCGCACTACACCGACGGCTCGACCGAGGACGTGACCGGCCTGGCCGCGTTTGCCTCGAGCGAGCCGGCGCTGGTGAAGGCCAGTGACCTGGGGCGCGTCACCGCCGGCCCGATCCCGGGCGATGCGACCGTCTCGGCCCGGTTCGTCGGCCTGTTCGCCAACTGCGACGTCAATATCCCCCTGCCGGGCGAGGTGCCGGCGTCGCGTTACGCCTCGCTGCCGCGGTCGAACTTCATCGACGGGCACGTCTGGACGAAGCTGCGCAAGCTCGGGCTGTTGCCGTCCGGGCCGGCCGGTGATGCCACCTTTCTCCGACGCGCTCACCTGGACGTGATCGGCCGCCTGCCCACTCCCGAGGAGACGCGCCGGTTCCTCGCCGACCCGTCGCCCGAAAAAAGGGCGCGGCTGGTCGATCGCCTGCTCGATCGGCCCGAATACGCGGACCACTGGGCGAACAGGTGGATGGACCTGTTGCGCCCAAATCCCTATCGTGTGGGGATCAAGGCGGTCCTGAACCTCGACGGCTGGATCCGGGACGCCTTCCGGCGGAATATTCCGTACGACCGGTTCGTCCGTGAGATCGTGACGGCGAGCGGGAGCACCTTCGAACAGAGCCCGGCGACGATCTTCCGCGACCGCCGCGAGCCGGAAGAAATTGCGCCGATGGTCAGCCAGCTCTTCCTCGGCATCCGGCTCGAATGCGCCAGGTGCCACCATCATCCGTTCGAGTCGTGGGACCAGTCGCAGTTCTACGAGTTCGCCGCATTCTTCGCGAGGATCGGCCGCAAGGGGACCGGCCTGTCGCCGCCGATCTCCGGCAGCGAGGAGATCATCTTCGCCGGGAAGTCGGGCTCGGTGAAGCACCCGCTCACGGGCGCGGTCCTGGCGCCGCGGGCGCTCTTCGGCTCGGCGCCCGTGCCGGACGATCCCGACGCGGACCCCCGCGACGCCCTGGCGAACTGGATGACATCGCCAGAGAACCGGTACTTCTCGCGGGTGATCGTCAACCGGGTCTGGGCGGAGATCATGGGCCGCGGGATCGTGGACCCGGTGGACGACCTGCGCGCGACCAACCCGCCGAGCAACGGGCCGCTGCTCGATGCCCTGGCCGACGATTTCCGCCGCCACGGATATGACCTCAAGCATATGATCCGGACGATCCTGTCGTCGTCGGTCTATGCGATTGGCTCCGAGCCGAACGAGCGGAACGTCGCCGACACGAGGAACTTCTCGCGGCACTACCGGCAGCGGCTGCGGGCCGAGGTGCTGCTCGACGCGATCTCGGACGTGACCGGCGTACCCGACCGTTTTTCAGCAGCGCCGCCCGGCTCGAGGGCCGCGGAGATCTGGACGCATCGGGTGCCGTCGCTGTTCCTGGACACGTTCGGCCGGCCCGACCCGAACCAGGACCCGCCCTGCGAGCGCACCGCCGACACGACGGTCGTCCAGGCGCTCCACCTGATGAACGCGCCCGAGCTGCACAAGAAGGTCACCAGCGACGACGGCCGCGCGGCACAACTCGCGAAGAGCGGCCGGCCGCCGCGCGCGATTGTCGAGGAGCTTTACCTGCTCGCGTATTCGCGGCCTCCGACTGAGGACGAGATGGCGGTCGGGGTCGCGCTGTTCGAGGCTCCCGGGGCCGACCGCCGCGCGGCGGCCGAGGACCTGCTCTGGGCGCTAATCAATTCGGCGGAATTCCTGTTCAAGGACTGAACTGACGGTTGGGGGTATTGCCATGGGCCTGCACACGAACTGCGAATCGGTCACTCGCCGGGACTGCCTGCGGCTGGGCCTGGGCGCCCTGATCGGCGGCGGCCTGGTGGACGCCCTCCGGTTGCGAGGCGAGGCCGCCCTGCCCGGCCGCCGGCCGTCGAGCTGCATCCTGATCTGGATGGACGGCGGGCCGAGCCACTACGAGACGTTCGACCCGAAGCCCGATGCGCCCCGCGAGATCCGCGGCGAGTTCTCGCCGATCGAGACCTCGGTGCCGGGGATCTCTTTCTCTGAGCCGATGCGGCGGCTGGCGGCGATCGCGGACAAGCTGGCGATCGTCCGGTCGATCTGCCACCACGGGGAAAATCGC
>JAKAUH010000517.1 GCA_021818605.1 Planctomycetota bacterium | reverse complement strand
GACGGACGAGGACCAGGAACGTGGCCTGGAACGCGTCCTCGGCCTCGTGAGGGTCGCTCACCAGGCTCCGGCAGAGTCCCAGCACCATCGCCCCGTGCCGCTCGACCAGGATGCGGAACGCCTCCTGGCCGGACGCGTCCCCTTCGGACCGAAACCGATCGAGCAGCTCGCCGTCCGGCAGGTTCCCCAGCGCGCCCGAAGTCAGGAGCGCATCCAGAGTCGACCAGGCGGGTTGGGAGCGGGGATGGTTCATGCGGAAACGGCCTCGTCGGGGATCAGCTCGATGCGGTCGGTCTCTCCGGCCAAGGGTAGAGTGCGGCCTCGCGGGCGATCCTCACACGGATTTTCCCCGAATTCGGCCGGCCGAGATATTACCCGGGCAGGAAAGGCCCTCAAGTAGGTCAGGCTCTCAGCCTGACGGTTCAGCCACGTCAGGCTGGAAAGCCTGACCTACTTGCAGACCGACGTGGTATTCTGGCGATGTGTCGGTTGCGTTCAGGGGGCCGTCTTCAGCAGGTTGCGCACCCGCTCGGCGATCTCGGTGGGCTTGAGGGGGTCTTCGCCGAGGGGGACATAGGCGCGGCGGGCGTCGACGATCCGGACCTGGTTGCGATGGCGGCGGGCGAGGGCCTCGATCCTCACCGGGTCAGCGTAGGTCAGCACGACGTACTGGCCGTTCTCGACGTGGATCCGCTCGATCTTCCAGGCACCGGCCATGATCCGGATCTCGGTCTCGGCCAGCAGGTTCTCGGCGGGCTTCGGCGGTGCGCCGAAGCGGTCGATCAACTCCTGACGGAAGTCGGCCAGGTGATTCAGCGAGCGCAATCGCGCCAGCCGCCGGTAGAGCTCCAGCTTGATCCGCGGGGCCTCGACATAGTCGCGCGGCAGATACGCACGCCAGCCCAGCTCGACCGAGCATTCAAACAGCGGCTTCTCGGGCTGGTTCGTCAGGACCCGCGCGGCCGATTCGAGGAGCGAGCAGTACAGCTCATATCCGACGCTCTCGATGTGGCCGGATTGCTCGGCGCCCAGGATATTTCCGGCACCCCGGATCTCCAGGTCGCGGAGCGCGATCTTGAACCCGGCGCCCAGGTCGGTGAACTCCTCGATCGCCTTGAGCCGTTTGGCCGCGTTGGGCGAGACAGGTTTGTCGGATTCGAGCATCAGGTACGCGTACGCGCGGTGCTTGTACCGGCCCACCCGGCCACGGAGCTGGTGCAGGTCGGCCAGGCCGTACCTGTCGGCCTCGTTGATGAAGATCGTGTTGACGTTGGGGATATCCAGGCCGCTCTCGATGATCGTCGTCGCCACCAGGATGTCGGACTCGCGGCGGATGAAGGCCAGCATGGTGCGCTCGAGCTGCTCGCCCGACATCTGACCGTGGCCGACCGCGATCCGCGCCTCGGGGACGATCGACTGGATCCTGTCGGAAACGCTCTCGATATCGTACACGCGATTATGGACGAAGTAGACCTGCCCGTCGCGATTCAGCTCGCGGTGGATGGCGCGCTTGATGGTTTCGGGGTCGAAGCGCAGAACGCGGGTCTCGATCGCCTTGCGGTCCGGCGGCGGGGTCTCGAGGTTCGAGATATCGCGGATGCCCAGCAGGCTCATGTGCAACGTGCGCGGGATCGGCGTGGCCGAGAGAGTCAGGACGTCGACTGTGGCGCGGAAGGTCTTGAGCCACTCCTTGTCCTCGACGCCGAACCGCTGCTCCTCGTCGATGACGACCAGGCCCAGGTCCTTGAAGGTGACGTCCTTCTGGAGGATGCGGTGGGTGCCGACCAGGATATCCACGGCGCCGGCGGCGGTGCGCTTGAGGACGTCGCGGATCTCGGCGCGGGGGCGGAAGCGGTTGACGACCTCGATGTTGAAGGGGAACTCGGCCATGCGCGAGGCGAAGTTGCGGTGGTGCTGCTCGGCGAGGATCGTGGTGGGCACGAGGATGGCAACCTGCTTGCCGGCGTCGACGGCCTTGAACGCCGCGCGGATGGCGATCTCGGTCTTGCCGTAGCCGACGTCGCCGCAGATCAGGCGGTCCATCGGCCGGGTCTGGGCCATGTCGCGTTTGACGGCCTCGATGGCGGCGAGCTGGTCGGGGGTTTCCTCATAAGGGAACGCGGCCTCGAACTCGGCCATCCAGTGGCTGTCCTCGGCCGGGTAGGCAAAGCCCGGCTGGTTGCCGCGTTTTGCCTGGATGTCGATCAATTCCTGGGCCAGGTCGACGACCGCCTCGGCGACGCGCTTCTTCCGCTTCTCCCACGACGATGAGCCGATCTTCGACAAAGCCGGCTCGGCCTTGCCGCCGCCGACGTATTTCTGCACCAGGTCGATCTTGGCGACCGGGACGTACAGCTTCGTGCCCTCGGCGAACTCGAGGAGCATCGTCTCCTCGTCATGTTCGCCCGATTTCCGCAGGAGCTGGAGCCCGCGATAGCGCGCGATCCCGTGATTGACGTGGACGACCAGGTCGCCCTCGTTCAGATCCAGGAAGCTGTCGATCGCGCGGCTCTCGTACCGGCGGCGGTTGACGGGCCGGCGGACCTCGGCGCGGGCGAACAGTTCGTGATCGCCGATGACCAGGATGCCGGCGTCGATCAGGTGGAAGCCCGATCGAACGCGACCGACGGTGAGAGTAAGCCGGTCGTCGCGGGCGAGCTCGGTGTCGGAGAAGACCTCGCCCAGGCGCTCGGCCTCGGCGGCGTTGTGGCAGGCGATGAGCACGCGGTCGCCGGCCGCGACGCCATCGAGTTCGGCCTTCACCCGCCCCAGGTCGCCGCCGAATCGCTCGACGCTCTCGACTCGCAGGTGGCAGGTCGTTTCGAGCGAGTCGGCCGAAAGCGTCGACACTGCGATCGTCGGGCGTCGGATCAATCGCTCGAAGGTCTGCTCGACCGTGAACAGCCCGTCGCGCTCGGCGACGCGGCTGAGGTAGTGCCGGCCCTCGTCGCG
>JAKAUH010000601.1 GCA_021818605.1 Planctomycetota bacterium | reverse complement strand
CTCACGCAGTTCTCAATCAAAGAGCTCATAGCCCTTGCCATCGGGCATGACCAGCAGGTCTTCGGGCGTCGAGCGAGTTAACGCCGCCGTGCTCATGATGGATCTCCGCAGTTGGCGAGGGATGCCTGACTTCCACCCAGGATTCTATCCGGTTCCTGGGGCCTCCACACGAGTGCCCGGCTCGCTCACGATTCGGTCGTCGTCGGCAGGATGTCCCGCAGGCGGCAGCGGAAGCCGGGGATGACGTCCTCGCCGGAGAGCTCGTCGTCCTCGTGCAGTTCCGTTATCGGTCTGTTGTGGCGGAAGACTCGGACCTTGCGCGAGTCGGGATAGACGACCCAGATCAGCGGGACGTTCACCCGTCGCTAGTCGTCGAACTGGTCCTCGAGCTGCTCGGCCGGTTCGTTGGGTGAGACGACCTCGACCACCAGATCGGGCGGGATTTTGGCCCAGCCTTTCGGTAGGCGGTCTCCGGGCAGCCGCCCCGATCGGATGAAGGACACGTCGGGCTTGCGGACCCGGCCGGGCGCATGGGGAAAGCAGTCGTATCCATTGTCGGCGGGCCAGACGATTCCGAGCCGGTGCGCCTGGCAATAAAGGAAAAGCAGCGCGTGCAATGCGCCACCGATCCAGCTCGACTCGGCTCCCATATTTCGCTCCACCAACTCACCCTTGACCAACTCGTAGCTCTTGCCATCGGGCATGGCCAGCAAATCTTCGGGCGTGTATCGCGTGACAACGGACGTGCGCATGGTCGAGACCCCGCCGGTGAGTGCGGAATGGGTTTGTCGCATTCCATGTTACCAATTCCCGGAGGACCGCACGACGCCGGGCAAGGCGGGTTCAGCCGATGTACCCCAACCCGCTCAGGCGGTCGCGGATGATCGACTCGTCGTCGGGGTCATAGCCGCCGCTGGTGGAACCTTCTCCATCTCCGGCGACGGCCAGCGAGCGGCCCTGCATGGCCTCGGGGACCTCGTAGCCGGCGAGGTCCATCAGGGTCGGGGCGATGTCGAGCAGGCGGGCGCCCGTGACCTCGCCGAGCGGGGGGTGCTTGACGACACCATCGGGGCCGGGGGGCAACTCGGACGCGGCCAGCACGAAGGCGCCGAACTGCGCGTGGTTGCAGTCGTCGGGGCCCGTGTCATTCTCGAGGATGTGGAGCGTCGGATAGCCGACGCCGCCGATGCTTCGCCAGTACAGCGCGCCGAAGTGGACGATCAGGTCGGGCGCGACGTTCTTGACCTTGTGGTAGATCTGCTCGGGCTTGAAGACCAGGGTGCCCATCGGCTGGCCGTCGCGGTCGACAGTCGCCTCGAATTTTGCCTTGATCGTGTCGCGGAACGACTCGTATTCGCCTGGCTCGATCGTGCCGTTCGGCTCGCGGCCCTTGACGTTGAAGAACACGCGGGCGTAGTAACCGCCCTCGCTCCAGACGCGGGTTTTCTCCCAGTCGACGTCGAGCTTCGCCAGCGGCGTCACTTCCCTGGGATAGCTCTTCAGGACGAGCAGGCCTTCGCGCACCAGCCACTCGTTGACGCAGAAGCCTCCGTCCAGGCGCTGCGCGCCGTGGTCGGAGACCAGCAGTACGATTGTGTCCTCGGAGAGCAATTCGAGGACCTGGCCGATCTCGTCGTCGAGATGCCGGTAATAATCGTGCACCGTGTCCTTGAAGGGCGAGTTCGGCTCGTGGAGGACGTGCTGGGGATCGTGGTACTTCCAGAATCCGTGGTGGATGCGGTCCAGTCCGATGTCGACGAAGTGGAAGTAGTCCCACTCCTTGTTCTGGATCAGGTGCCGGACGACCTGGAACTGGGTGCGGCTCATGGCGAAGATCGCGTCGCGGAGCGGGTGCTTGTCGTTCGTGCGGAAGCCGGCGGCGTCGACCGGATAGTGGCCGACGAGTTGGCGGATCTCGTCGGAGAGCTCCGGAGGATGGGTGAAGACGTTTTTGTCGGTATCGGGCGTGAGGAAGCAGCTCACCGAGAGGCCGTTGATCCTGCGCGGGGGGTATCCGGGCGGGACGCCGACAATGATCGAGCGCTTCCCCTCGCGGGCGAGGTAGTCCCAGATGGCAGGCTCGGTGATCGATCGCGACGAGGCGATGCCCAGGCCCGAATAGGAGTGGTCGGTCCGGTTGCGGAAGCCGTAGACGCCGAGCGAGCCGGGGTCCTGGCCCGTGGCCAGGCACATCCAGGCGGGTACGGTGATCGGCGGGATCACGCTCTCGAGCCGCCCATAGCCACCCAGTTCCATCAGCCGGCGCACGTTGGGCAGATCCTCGTAGCCGAGGAGCAGCTCGGGCGCGGCACAGTCGAGGCCCAGGACAAGGATCTTCATCGCAGGATCGATTCTCCCTCCATGGCCGGGCCCTTCGGGACGCCCAGCGCCGCCAGGATCGAGGGTGCCATGTCCAGGAGCCGGGCGCCGTCGCGGAACGCTCGGTTCATGAACAGGACGCCGGGGACCCGGTCGGGGTCAATGATATGATCGCCACTCCACTTCTTCGTATTATCCTCGAAGGCATGCTCGGCGACGCCGCCCATCGACGACGACCACGAGACGCGGTAGCTTTCGGCGAAGTCGACCACCAGGTCGGGCGCCTCGGCCAGATAGGCCCCGCGGTATGCCTCCTCGCGCGGCAGGACGCGGCGGATCGCCGTCGTGCCCGGATGAGCCGGATCGCTCAGGCCGGCGAGGGATCGGGCCAGGTCGGCTTTGAGGGCGTCGGCCCCGTCGGGCGGGACGATCCCCTGCCCTTCGCGGTCCTTGATGTTCAGGTAGATCCCGCTGAGGCCGAGGGCGTAGGCGCGGGTGCGCGACCAGTCGACCTGGCGGAGCAGATCGCCGGCTTCCTCGCCGGGCTGGATGCCGTCCTTGAGTGCCAGGTAACCGCGGTCGAGCAGGCATTTGTTCAGATCAACGCCTCGGCGGAAGCTGTTGAAGCCGTGATCG
>JAKAUH010000710.1 GCA_021818605.1 Planctomycetota bacterium | reverse complement strand
ATCTGCCACCCGAACGTGCTGCTGTGGGACGCCGCGACGCACCAAAAGGTGGTCCGCCTGGAGGGGCACACCGCGTGGGTGCGCGCGGTCGCGTTCAGCCCGGACGGCAAGATGCTGGCGACCAGTGGCGACGACGCCACGGCGAGGCTGTGGGACGTGGCGAGCGGGACGTCACGCTTCGTGCTGCTCGGGCACACGCAGCGGGTGATGTCGCTGGCGTTCAGCCCAGACGGGACGACGCTGGCGACGGCGTCGAACGACGCAACCTTGCGTACCTGGGACGCCGAGACGGGGAGTCCCCGCGCGGTCTTCCGCGATGCGGACGAGGTGCGGGCGGTCGCCTTCGCGCCCCGGGGGAACCTCGAACTGCTGGCGACGGCCAACCTGGGCGGCAGCATCACGCTGAGGGACCCGGCGACTGGCGAGGTCATCCGCACCATTCGCGGCGCGGTCGATCAGCTCTGGTGCCTGGCCTTCAGCCCCGAGGGGAGCAGCATCGCCGCGGCAGGCAAGGGGAGGGTCATCCGGATCTGGGACGTCGCCACGGGGCAAGAACTGCTGGCGCTCAAGGGCCACAAGGCACGTGTCAACGCTCTGGCGTTCGCGCCCGACGGCTCGGCGCTCGCCTCGTGCAGCCACGACGGCGCCGTGAAGCTGTGGTACGCTGGCGCCGTCGATGGCGGGCCGGGTCGTTGAAGTGCCTGGCGGAGCCCCGGATTCGGCGAGATTGTGTACCCCTTGCTGACGAGCCGCACGCTGGAGCATCCCCATGCCCGTGAACCTCCGGCAGTGGGTCGATCTGCTCTGGTCGCGGGCCTGGTGGCGCTACGGCCAGCCGGGAGACGCGTGGTTCTCGATCCCCTATCATGCCTTCAACCTCTTCGAGGGCGCGTGCTGGGTGGTCGTCGCCGGGCTGGTGCTCCGGCGCTACCTGGTGTTTCGCCGGTCGGGGATCGAGGTCCTGTATGCGCTGGCGTTCGTGACGTTCGGCCTGAGCGACTTCCGCGAGGCTTATGCGCTCGAGTCGTGGCTGGTGTGGGCCAAGCTGGCGAACCTGATCGCGCTGGTGGTGCTGCGTCGGATCGTGATCACACGGTGGTATCCGGGGAGCCGGGTTTTCTGATATGATGGCAGTATGAAAGTAGGTCAGGCTTTCCAGCCTGACATTGGCGGACCGTCAAGCTTGAGTATATGTCCAACGTGAGAATCCTGCTTGCCGGCGTAAGAATCGTCGAATCACGGATCGTGTGAGCGGAGACACGAGCGAGGATCAACAGCATGTCTTCGAGAATTTGGATCGAGCGGCGCGCCATCCTGGCATTCTGGGCGTTCGCTATCGTCGGCTGGAGGGTGGCCGTGGCGGACGAACCGGCGAAGCGCCAGGAGCCGGGCCGCCAGCCCGCCGTGCTGCGCGGCCGGGTCACGAACGAGGTGGGCGAGCGCCTCACCGACGTGCGGGTGCGGGTCGCGATTCCGGCGACCGACATGCGCTTCGTCGACGAGACAACCGGGCACAAGCTGCGCGAGACCCGAACCGATGCCCGGGGCGAGTACCGGCTCGAGCTGCCGGATGTCGCAATGCCGACGAAGGTCTCGCTCGACGCGATGAAGCCGGGTTATCGCCGGCTGGTGGGAACCGGTATGGCCGGGGGTGATCCCATCTATACCGAGGTCGCGCCGGGGAAGGTGGCGGAAGCCTCGATGAAGCTCAAGCCCGCGCTCTATTTTCGCGGGGTGGTGGTCGACGAGCAGGGCAAGCCAGTCGCCGGGGTCCGTATCTCGTCGTACGTGGTGAGAAATCGCGGCAGCGGGTCGATCGAGCGGCTGATGACCCGATCGGATGGCTCGTTCGAGCTGTTCTGCTATCCCACTCGGCAGGACCCGATCTCGACGGGACCCGTTTTGTTCACTCGCGAGGATTACGTCAGTGCCAGGATTGCCGACGTTTACGCCCTGGAGCCGAAGAGTCGCGACTCCATCCGGGTGGTGTTGCCGACGGGCTTTCGGGTGTCGGGTCGGGTGATCGACGAATCGGGGAAGCCCGTGGCAAGGGCGATGGTCAGGGCGACCCTCAAGGACGGCGGGCACCGCAAGGCGATCCTCACCGACGCGGACGGCAAGTTCACGCTTCGGGGCCTGAGCGGCGGCCTGACGATGCTGACCGCCCGGGGTCCGGACGTCAAGCAGCGGACGCATCTCCCGATGCCGGTGAAGGGCGATCGCGACGGTCTGGAGCTGCGGGTCCGGCGGATCGCGCTTCCCGCCGGGTTGGTGCGGTACTCGGTACTCGGCATGCAAGTCACGGATGTGACACCGGAGCTGAAGGCCGCCTACGACCTTTACGGTGATCGCGGCGTGCTGGTCCTCGACCCAGGCAAGGATGTGCGTCAGTTGAATGTCCGAGAGCTGGCCGAGGGAGATGCGTTCTTCAGGGTCGGCCTCAGTCGGACCAGGGTCAACGGCGTGCGCGAGTTCGTCGACCAGATTCTCGCAGAGACGGCCGGCCAGGACAGCCCGGAGTTCCGCGTGTACGTGTTTTATTCCTTCAGCCGGGTCGATTTCGACGGGAACAGGACGTCGCTGATGCATCTGACAAGGGAGCAAAGGCAGGAGCTGCAAGCGCTGTCGGAACAGCTCCGGCCCGATTCTCCTTGAGGCGGCTGATCAAGTCAATTCAGAACACGCCGGGCATGTGCCGCCGCGCGGCGGCCACCCGAAGCGGCGGCCGGTCAATCAAGATCGCGGGAAAAGGGGACAACCACCCGGCCCTGATCCGTTCGGAGATGGATTTCGCGGGCCGGGCGGGCCGGGAGCCAGTCCCGTTTTCCTCCGACGTATCCCATGCAAAGGGCAAGCGCTTGAAGAGTCTGTCCCGGAAGGCTCCGAGGCCGTCCTGTCGGGTGGGCATCGCCCACCAATTTCCGGCCTCGACCGGTGGGCAATGCCCACCCGACTC
>JAKAUH010000397.1 GCA_021818605.1 Planctomycetota bacterium | reverse complement strand
CGGGCCGCCGTGCGATGCACCGGCGCGTGGTCCACCATGAGGACCGCCGGCGCGTGGTCCACCGTGGGGTCCGCCATGAGGACCGCCGGCGCGTGGTCCACCGTGGGGTCCGCCATGAGGACCGCCATGAGGACCGCCGGCGCGTGGTCCGCCCTGGCGCTTCGCCGCGGGTCCACCAGCCCCGCGAGGCCCGAGTGGCTGGGGTGGTCCTCCGCCGCTGGCTCCCGCGCGCGGTCCGCGCGGCCCACCACCGGTCGGCGGCGAACCGGAGACGTGCTCGAGCGGCCCGTCGTCCATGTCCATCGCGCGAGGGCGCATCGGCCTCGGTCCGCCGTGCGGCCCTCCGGGTCGGCGCGGGCCGGGGGGCCGGCCGCCGCCGGGCCGCTGCGCCGGGCCGCGCGCATGCCCGTGGCCGGGTCCGTGCGCCTGGCCGTGGCCGTGACCGTGGCTCTGGCCGTGCGCGTGCCGGGGGCGATGCTCCGGACGGTGGCCGCCCTGAGGCCGTCGGTGTTCGCCGCGGCTTTCATCGGGACCTTCCTGATCGCGCCGGCGATTGCGGGGCGGTGCCGCTGTTGCCTCGCGATGTCCCCGCGCCGGGGCGCGTGGGGCGCGTCCGCGAGGCTCGTCGGGGAACCCGGGGACCGAGAGTCGCACGCCGTCGGCCACCTGCTGGAGGAGCTCGACCTCGTGGCGGGTCAGCGGCCGGCACTCGCCCACCGGCAGGCCCTTGAGCGTCACGGGACCCACCGCGATCCGGGTGAGCGTCATGACCTTGTGGCCGAGCTTCGCCAGCATCCGGCGGATCTCGCGCTTCCGGCCCTCGGCCAGCACCAGCTCGATCATCGTCGCCTGGCCCTGGCGGCCGACGACCCTGGCTCGCTTGGCCCGGACCTTGCCGTCGGAGAGCCACACGCCCTCCGTGAGCTTCGCCAGCGTCTCGGGCTCGGCGATCCCGGCCACGAGAGCGCGATACAGCTTCTCGACGCCGTACTTCGGATGCGCCAGCCGGTTGGCCAGCTCGCCGTCGTTGGTCAGGATGATCAGCCCGGTGCTGTCCTCATCGAGCCGTCCGACAGTATAGACGCGCTGGGGGATCTCTGGCACGAGGTCGACGACCCGCGGCCGGCCCGAGGGGTCCGAGTTGGTCGAGACATATCCCTCGGGCTTGTTCACGGCGAAGTAGACAATTGACTCGCGGCGGATCGGCTCGCCGTCAACCGCGACGCGTGCCGTCGGCTCGACGCGGGTCCCCATCTCGGTGACGACCTCGCCGTCGATCGTGACCCGACCCTGGCGGATCAGGTCCTCACATCCCCGGCGCGAGCCCAGCCCGGCCTGTGCCAGAACCTTCTGGAGCCGTTCGGCCGTCTGGGGGTTCTGGCCCTTGCGCGGTGCGGCCTTCGCCGCTGGACCGGCCGCGCGATCGCGGCGCTCGGCTCCGCTAGCGTGCTGCCTGTGACGGTCGGGTCGGCCGCCCTGTGCGTGACCGTGACCGTGACCGTGACCGCGACCGGGTTCGTGGGACTTGCCCGCGCCCGCCGGCCGTCGCCGCGGCCCGCCGGTACCGGATCCGGATCCGGCACCGGCGCTGGATCCCGGTCCGCCGCCCGGGCGACGCGGCCCCGATCCGCCCGGCCCGGAGCCGGAGTGCCGTCGATGACCCGACGGCGGGCGGCCCGATGATTGACCCTTCGGGCGGTGGGGGCGTGGCTTGGCCATGGTGTCGCTTTCCTGGTCGTAACGCATTCGAAGGTGCGCTCTCTCGGCTCCCGAGAAGTCATTCTATGGTGAGGCGAGCCCGTCGAACAGCCCGCGGCGCAATGGCGGCCGGGCGCTTACCGTCCGGCGGAGACGTGATTCCGGGCCGGCGCCTGTCGCGGCGCGCGGCTCTCAACCGGTAGGATATCGTGGCCGTCAAGTCCCCGCTCGCCTTTTCCGACGCCGCCGAGGCCCGTCATGAAGCGCATCGACTCGTCGCCTCAAGTTTCGTGGTCATGCGTCCTGCCGATGCTGGCGGCCGTCGCGGTGGCGGGTTGCTCGCGGTCTGGTCCGTCGCCGGCCGGCCGACCGGCTCAGGCGCCGGGCCTTGCCGAACCCTCGCAGGCCGAGCGGCTCGCGTATGCCGGGGAAGTGGTCGCCGCGTTCGACGCGAGGGACCGGGCGAAGGTCGACTCCCTCATCGACTGGCGGACGCTCGTGGACGCCGGGACCGAGAGCCTCGGCATCTCCGAGAACGAGCGATCCGAAATCTTCCAGGGCGTTCGCAATTCGGTCAGCGGCGAGCACGGCTTCGCCGGCCAGATGATCGCCGCTTCCGCTCAGGGCGGGAGTCTTCGCTTGCTGGGCGAGCGAAAGCGCCAGGGGAAGACGGTCCTGCTGTTCCGCATGACCTACCCGGTCGACAAGGGCGGTCTGTGCTACTACGAATACGTGCCTCGCCGCTTCCCCGACGGCAAGCTCCGCGCGGCCGACATCTACATCTACCTGGCCGGTGAATTTCTCAGCGAGATCCTCCGCCGTCTCATGCTCCCCATGATCGCCGACCGGTCGCGGACCATCCTCGATCGCCTCGTCACCGGCGACCAGGATTTCGTCAGGGATTTCCCCAGGATCGGTCAGGCCGGGAAACTCGTCAGCCAGGGGCGGTCAGCCGAGGCGCTGGCCATCTACAGGACGCTTCGCCCCGGCACGCTGGAGAACAAGGCCGTCCTGCTGGGCAGGCTGCGGGCCGCGCAGGAGGTGGACGAGAAGGATTACATGGCTGTGATGGACGATTTGCAGAAACTCTTCCCGAACGATCCGTGCCTCGACCTGATCGCGATCGATGCCTTTCTGCTCCGCAAGGATTTCGCCGGCGCCCTCGGGGCGATCGACCGGCTCGATCGCTCGGTGGGAGGCGACCCGTACCTCGACGTGATGCGCGCCAGCGTCCACGAGCTTCAGGGCGACCACAGGGCGGCGTTCGAATCCGCCCGGCGCGCCGTCGAGCGCGAGCCGACGCTCCGCGACGCCCACCTGGTACTCCTGACCTTCGGGCTCGAGCAGAAGGACCATGGCGAGGTCCTGGCCCGGCTGAAGGATCTGCACGACAGGTTCGGCCTCTCGTTCGACGACATGGAGCACGAGGAGGAGTATGCCGATTTCGTCAAATCGCCGAGATACGCCGACTGGCTCGCCTACCTCAAGGACCAGGCGAAGCCGGCATCGGCGAAGCCTGCCGATGGTCCGCCATCGAAGAGGTAGCATCCGCCGGCGCCACGAGGGCGCGCCGGCTCAGGCCGTGGCCGCGAGCATCTCGGCGTCGTCGGCCGCGACAACCACTGGCGGGAACGGCCTGCGATACGCCGGGAAGGATTCGCCGCGGCCGTCGGGTTCGCCGCCGGTTCGCTCTTGCCAGCGATTGACCAGCGAACGGTAGGCTGCCTCGTCAGCCACGAACCTCCAGGTGTGGAACGCCTGGCGACAGGGCGAGAAGCTCGCCTTGAAGCCGAACAGCGAGTCGCGTGCTCCGCCGCGCCCGCCGCCCAGGTGGAGCACACGATGGCCCCGCTCGGCGGCGACCAGCGCCGCGCGGTGGAGGATCGTTCGCGACGGGTGATTGCGCACGAACTCCGCGCGGGTCCCGCTGAGGTGGTAGTTCACGATTCCGTTGGTCTCGAGGAAGATTGAGCCGGCCGCGATCTCGCCGCCGATCTCGGCGATGAGCAGCATCATGCGATCGCCCAGCGTCTGTCTCATCGCGCGGAGGTGACCCTCGTCGAAGTAGTACGACGCCGATGCCGAGTGGCGATCCATGGTCTCGCGATAGATCGCGAGGAACTCCGGCAGGTTCTCCCAGCCCTCATCAACCCGGACGACCTGCCCCTGGCGTCCGGCCTTGCGCACCTCGTTGCGGCAGGTCGCATTCATGCCCCGCCAGATTCCCTCCGGTCCCCGGGTGAGGTCGATCGAAACAGTCTCTCCATGACGGACCACCGTGCCCGCCCGACGGAATGGCGCGAGCGGCAGGTCCAGCATCGGGTGCAGCCGCGAGAAGGCGCAGACGATCCCCCGGCCCAGCATCTCGGCACGCAGGCCGTCGAGCGCGCGGTCGACGAAGTCCTCGAGCTCGGCATCGAATCCGTCCGACGACACGACCGGGCCGGGGTAGCCGTACGGGCAGGTGGCGTCAAACCGGCCTGGGAACCCGGCGTCCTCGTTCTCGTCGATCGGCCGGACGATCAGCGGGACAAGCAGCCGTCGGCTTCCTTCCTCGGCGAGGAAAGCGAGGGCCTCGCCGCCCTCCTCTCGCGCGAAGAGCCGGGCGAAGCCGGGCAGGTGGTAGACGTCGTGCGCGAGGGACTCGAGCGACCCGGGCCATCGCGGCGACTCGGGGGAGAGCAACGCGGTCTTCATGCGCGGCCTCCTGTCCTTGCTCCGCGGCGGGCGAAATCGTCGAAGCGGATCGTGTCGAGCGCGACGCCCGAGCCCCGAACCACCTTCATGACCGTGCTGGCGAGGATCGCGAGGTCGAGCCGGACCGAAACCTGCTCGACGTAGCGGGCGTCGAGCTCCAGCCGCAGGTCCCACGGCAGCTCGTTGCGGCCGTGGACCTGCGCCAGCCCGGTGATCCCAGGCCGGACGTCGTGCCGGGTGCGCTGGCGTTTGTCGTAGTGCGGCAGGTACTCGACCAGCAGCGGCCGGGGCCCGACGAGGCTCATGTCTCCCCTGAGGACGTTCCAGAGCTGCGGCAGCTCGTCGAGGCTGGTCCGCCGCAGGACGTTGCCGATGGCGGTCAGCCGGTCGGCGTCGGGCAGGGCTTCGCCGTCGGGTCCATTCGCCTCGCGCATCGTCCGGAACTTGTACAGAACAAACGTCCGTCCATCCTTGCCCGGCCGAACCTGGCGAAACAGCACGGGCCGACCCATCTTCCGGCCGACGGCGATCGCCACGGCGGCCATGACCGGGGCCAGCATGATGAGGCCCGCGACTGACAGGACAACGTCCATTGACCGCTTGATGGCCCGGGTCCACGTCGACCCGCCGTGCGCCGTCCGGAGCAGGCTGGCGTAGAGTGCGGCCGTGGCTTCAAAGATGGTTTCGGGCTCGAAGTCGCGGAGCGCCCGGGCCCGGGCGGCCTCGCCGTGCCGCTGGCGCAGATCCGGATCGATCAGGTAAGTCCAGAGCGCGGCGGCCAGTGCCGGGGCGTCGCCAGCCGGGACGAGCATGCCGGTCACGCCGTCGACGACCGAGTCGACGCAGCCGACGACCCGCGACGCCACAACCGGAAGGCGCATCGCGGCGGCCTCGATCAGCACCTGGCCAAAACCTTCGCGGTAGGTCGGCAGGGCCACGACGTCGATCGCCGCGTAGCTCGGCGCGGGGTCGGCGACCGGTCCGGCGAGGTGAACGCGGTCGTCGGTCACGATTTTCTCGGTCGTGTCCACCGGGATCGGGTCGTTCGGCTCCATGGGGCCGACGATGAGCAGGTGGAGGTCGGGATCGTCGCGGCGGAGCAGCCGCCAGGCCTCGATCAGCTCGACGATTCCCTTGTCCCGCGCGACCCGGCCGACGAACCCGATCACGCGGGCGGACTCGGGAATGCCGAGACGCCTGCGCTCCGCGCGGCGGACCGCCTGGCCGACGACCGCGGGATTGAGGTGTCCGCGCGCCTCGACGCCGCCGGGGCTGCCGTTTGCCAGCACGTCGATCCGATCGGCGCGGCAAATCCGCGCTCGGGCGATCGCCTCGCGAAGGGACGGGCTGACGCTGAGCCGACGGCTTGCCAGCGCGCAGGCGATCCGGTCCGACCAGAGGAGCGCCTGACGCCGCCATCCGGTCGCGGTGGCCAGCGGCAGGCCGAGCAGCGAATAGACCCGCCCCGGCACGCCAGCCGCCCGCGCCGCGAGCATGCCCAGCAACCCGCCCTTGGGGCTGTGCGCGTGGACGATTGCCGGCCGGAGTCTTCGTAGCAGCCGCCAGAGCCGCAGCAGCGCCATCAGGTCGCCCGCGGGGTCGATCCGACGGGTCATCGGGATCCCGTGGCAGGGAATGCCCATCCGCTCGCCGAACGCGTCGAGCCGTGCCCCCGGCGCCGCGATGGCGTGAACCTCGTAGCCGCGCGACCGCATCGCAGCCACGTGGCCGGCCACGAAGTCGAGTGTCTCGGGCACGGTCGTGATGTGGACCAGAACCGGGCGCGCCCGCTTGCCTTCCCCTTGCGCATCGCTCGCCGAATGAAGCATGGGCTTCTCCCCAGGATCGAACTTACCCAGTTCGCCCGGACGCGCTGACCGTCCGCCCGGGTCGTCTTGATCGCGTCCAGCTCTCGCCTCCATCCGGGAGACCAACTGGGCTGTCGCGGCGTCGATGGCGTGACGCGCCGCCCGGTACGCCTCGATCTCTCGCTCAGTCGGCCGCAGCGATCGTCGGCGAATCAGGTGGTCCTCCAGTCTCATGGCAAAGCCCGCGCGATAGGCTGTCTCCTTCACGAGCGACTCGAGCTCGCGCAGCCGGCTCGCGATCGGGTGCCGTGCGCGATACGAGCGGAACACCCGGCGGCACATTCGAGCCGAGACGACCAGCTTGTCGAGCGTGTTTGACTCGTGCTCGGTGTAAACGTAGGAGATTTCCGGCAGGATCGCATACGAACGCTCGCGCAACAGCTCGATCAGGAACGCCAGGTCCTCGCACGCGGGTAGGTCCAGGCGGAAGCCGGCCGATCGAGCCAGCTCGGTCCGGATCATCGAGGGAGCGAACGCCACCTGCGGGATCTTCAGTCCCCGCGCCGGCTCGATGGCCGTGAGCGGACCCTCGGGCCCGACGGCGCGGATGCCGGCCAGCTCACCCCGGCTGTCGACGATTGCCAGCCCGGTGCTCACCAGGGCCAGCCTGGGGTGACTCGCCATCGCCTCGACCTGGCGCTCCAGCCTGGTCGGATAGATCCAGTCGTCGGCGTCGAGCAGACAGAGCAGCTCGCCGTTGCAGGCGTCGAGCGCTGCCTGCCTCGCCGCGCCCCGGCCGAGGTTTCGTCCCAGACGGACCACCCGGATCCGCGGGTCGTCGAGCATTTCGGCCAGCTCGGCCGATCGGTCGGTCGAGCCGTCGTCGACGAACACGCACTCCCAGTCGGAATATGTCTGCGCGACCAGTGAGGCCAGCGCGCGCGGGAGGGTTCGCTCGCCATTGAAGCAGGGCATCATCACCGAGATCAAAGGGGGCATGGCTGATGTTCCCCGCCGCGCTCTGGCCCGCGCTTGCCCGGACCTGCCCCTTTCGGGGCAGACACTACGAATCCAGGAACGACGGGATGTATTGCGAAGGTAAGGCGCCCGAGCATGTCGGGCAACTTGCGGCGGGGAAGTCGGACCAGACCGGTGGGAATTCGTAGGGGTACGGCAGGACATCGTCGTTCTGGGGGACGGACGCCGCGATCGGCGCGGAGGCGGGCAGTCGCCCGATCTGCGAATAGATCAGCATCAACCCCAGCAGCGGCGTGCTGCCATAGAAGTATTCGCCCGACAGGCCGCCGATGATCGCGGCGACCAGTGCCGCCCGGAAGGGCACCTCCTGCCCCTCGGCCCGGGCCGCCGCGGTCCCGGCCTGGCGCCACATCGTCGCGAAGATCGCCGCCATCGCGATGAACCCGACGGCACCGGTCTCGAGCGCGATCTGGAGGAAGAAATTGTGGCTTCCCGCCGAGAACAGTCCCGAGGCGCCCCCGCGGTGAAAGAAGCCCGTCCCCAGGATCGGCGATGCCATGAACTTGGCCGACTCGAGCTCCCAGATATACAGCCGATCGCCGTCGTCGACGCCCGGGATGACCTGCACGGATTCCCTCAGGTAGGCTGCGTCAGGGTTGATCGTCCGGTCGAGAGCCAGGCGGAACGACGGCAGGAACTCGTAGGCCGCGACGACCCCGATTGCGGCCGCCGCCAGGCCGACCACAACGCGCGAACGAAGCCGGCACCGATAGAGCAGATAGGCCGCGCCGACCATCCCGGCGACCCAGCCGCCCCGCCCCTGCGACAGAAGGAACCCGACGATCATCACGCCCATCGCGGGTGGCGCGAGCATCCGCCAGCGCGGCGTGCCCCGGCCGGTGAGCCACAGGCCGCCGAAGTAGCAGAGCATCATCGCCATCATGACGCTGATCCCGTTGTTCGTCTTGTAGCCCTCGATGGCCCGGCCCGTGCGCAGCGATTCGCTCTGACCCGAGAACCACGCGAGACTGGCGGCGGCCAGCAGCCCCGAGACCAGGAGCGTCCACTCGAACCGGCGGATGTTCTGTGCATCGGCGAGCGCGTGGGATGCCAGGAGCCCCGTGACGGCATAGAGCGCAAACTTGCCCAGCTTCGAGCATCCAATCAGGGTCTGGTGGTCCGACCCGTAGCCGTACCGTTCGCGGATCAGCAGCGTGGACACCAACGTCCAGACGAGAAAGAGAATCAGGAGCGGCCAGACACCGTCGGCCAGTTTGCGCGGGCCCTTCTGCCCGCTCCGCCAGATGAGCATGACCAGGGGCATGATGAGGTAGTCGGAGAGATCGAGCACCCCGAGCGAGGTCGACGAGCCCAGGCCGAAGCTCGGCAGAAAGACCAGCGGCAGGAGGAAAAGCCAGAGGTTCTTCATCGTGCGTCCTCACGATGGTGGTCGGTGCAGGCCGGCAATCGGGCCCCGGCGCGGAAACCCCGAAGGCCGCCGGTGGCGCAGTCCACCAGGGCTAACGGCTTCCGGTAATACCGCGCATGTGATAACCCCAGCGCGGCCAGGCGCAAGGCCGCCACCGGAGCGTGATACCACCGTCCGTGCCGCCGGATCATCATCGCTCGGTTATGCGCCAGCGCGTGGACGTGGTCGCGCAGCCGTTCGACGCGGCACCCGCCGCCGGGCGCGACCAGATGCGTCAGCCGTGCCGACCCGTTGAAATAGACCCGGTATCCGGCCCGCCCCGCGCGCAGGCAGAGATCCAGTTCCTCGTAGAGCGCGGCTCCTGTCCCCAGCGACTCGTCGAACCCGCCCACCTCGGCCAGGACGGACCGCCAGGCCGAGAAATTGCAGCCCGCGGCGTGATCGGCGTCTCCTTCGGTCTGAGCGGCGAACCCTCTGAGCGGGGTGGCCGTCCAGCGGCGATAAGTGCCCGGGCACCGGCGCACGTCGGCCGGCCCGCGGGGCGTGTCGATGCCGCCGGCCACCACGCCCACGCCGGGAAGCCGGAGCGACCGCAGATGCTCCTCGACCAGCCCGGGCCCGCAGCGGATGTCGTCGTCGACGAAGACGATCGCCTCGTGCCGCGCGTGTTGCCAGCCGAGGTTCCTTGCCCGGGGCAGACCGCGGAACCCGACACGATGGTGCGAGATCATCCCGGGGTGGCTCGCCGCCAGCCGCGCCACGGCCGGGTCGCGCTCGGCCGACTGGTCGACGACCAGGATCTCGATCGGCTGGTGCCGCTGCGCGAGCAGGTCGGCCAGACAGTTGGCCAGGTAGCCGCCCCGGCCCAGTGTCGGCACCACGACCGTCACACCAGACGAGTCCGTCATGGAAGCAGGCCCTCCGCGCGGAGCGTCGCCTCGAATCGATCGAGGTAACGGTCCCAGGTCCCGTCCCGCTCGACCCGCGCGCGGGCCGCCTCACCCGCCCGGCGAAATTCGGCTGGATCGTCGTTCAGGCGGCGCAACAGGTGTGCCAGCGCCTCGTGATCGTCGGGCTCGATCAGCCAGCCGCCCTCTCCCGGCGCGACGGCATCGGGGATCCCGCCGCTCGCCGTGCCGACGACCGGCGTGCCGCACGCCTGCGCCTCCAGCAGTGCCAGGCCGAAGCCCTCCACCTCGCGCCGGTCCGTCGCGCGGGTGCAGAGCGCGACCAGATCGGCCGCGCGATACAGTTCCGTCAGGTCCGCCTCGGCGACGAAGCCCTCCCAGCGCACCCGGTCGGCCACGCCCAGCCGTTGCGCCTCGCCCTCGATGACAGCGCGATCGGGCCCACGCCCGGCGATGATGTGCACGAAGCGCCCGCGCATGTCGTCCGGCAGTGCGGCCAGCGCGCGGAAGACGACGTCATGCCCCTTGTAGGCCAGCAGCCGCGCCACGGTGACAATGGCGCGAGTGTGACCATCCAGCCGCAGCCGCCTTCGCGCCGCGGCGCGGTCGCCGGGAGCGAAGCGATGGTGATCGGCCGCCAGCGGGATCGACACCACGCGGCAACCGGGCGACGCGGCGCGGACCAGCCGGGCGGTGTAGTCGCTGTTGGCGACAATCAGGTCGGCCGAACCCAGCACCGCCCGCGCCAGCCGCGCCCAGGCCGCGCGCCGCCAGCGAGAAGGCACCGGCAAGAGCTCGTTCCCATGCGCCAGGATCACGATCGGGCGCAAGCCTGCCAGAAGCGCCAGCAGGCCCTCGGGATACCAGGTCCCGCAGATCACCGCCGACTCGCCGCGGGCCGAATTCCGCAGCCGCCGTAATGCCTGGCACTCGCGCCACGGCCGGCTTGCCGTGACTCGCGATTCGGAGACCTCCGGCACCAGCAGCCCGGCCCCGCCGTCGCCGGTCTGCGTGACGACCCGCACTGATCGGCCGCGCCGCCGCATCCCATCGGCAATCTCGCCGCAAAGCCGCGCGATCCCGCCGTGCATCGGCGGATAGTCGAACGAGTGCATAATCATGAAATGCGAGCCTCACCCTTGACCCAGCGCTGCGGTTTCGGCCGTCCGCGGCCTCATGGTCTCATGCCGATGGCCGGCGTCATCGGGCGCATCGGCGCGGCGGCCCGACCGGATGAGCCCCTCGAAGATCTCCACGAACGATTTCACCTGGGCGGTCGCCAGGTATCGGTCGCACTCGGATGCGACCGGATCGGGCCGCCCGGCTCGTCCCAGCAGGAAGTCCGCGAGTGTCGACGCGCACCGTTCGCGGTCGCCGTCGAGGAACACGCCAAGCCCGGCGTGGCTCAGCCGGGTTCGGGCCTCGCTCGGGTCGGACACCAGCGCCACCACCGGCTTCCTCATCGCGATGTAGTCGACCATCTTGGCGTAGAGGCACCACCACCGGAAACGCCGGGCGTCCAGCAGCACGCCGGCCTCAGCCCCATGCAAAAGCCGATAAAGTTCTTCCTGCGGCACGTGGTCGATCAGCTCGACGTGATCCTCGATCCCCGCCTTGCGCAGGAGCGGTATCATCCGCGGCCCGTTCACGTCCAGCCGGCCGACGACCAGCAGCTTCACCCCCAGCGCCTGGACCTCCGGCCGCTCGAGGGCCGCCGCGAAAATGTCGAGGAACTCGTCGCCGTAATCGGGCAGGAATTCGCCCGAAAACAGCAGGTAACGGAACGGCCGCGGCCGCTCCGAGCCGGCTGGCGGAAGCAATTCCTCATCCAGCCCGGTCGGGATGAACCGCGCCCGCCGCGCGCCTTCGCTGCCATGGGTGTCCGACAGGATCATCGCGATCGCCGACGAGGCGACCGTGAGCGCATCGGCGCGCCGGACGGCGGTGTCCTCCAGGCGGCGCTGCCGGGCGTAGACCGCTTCGTAACGGGAATGCATGTGATGGCAGTACGTGTGCGGGTCCCGCAGGTCGGCGATCCAGCGGCAACCCTCCTGCTGGAGCGTCGCGCCGATCCGGTGGCAGGTGTAGGGATTCGCCGATGTAAACACGAGTGGAATCTCATGTTTCCGGATCAACGACCGGGCCGCACGCACTGCCGGGCCGTACCAGGTCCAGTAGGCGTCGGGCGCATGCTGCCAGCGCTCGCGGACATAATCCCGCAGCTTTTTCGAGAGGCCCTGGCGAGTGGTGCCCGCCGGCGCTTTTACCTCGGGCACGAACCGGACCGCGTCTCGCATCTTCATCGCCAGGAACGTCCTGTCCTCACCGCCCACGGCCATGCGCAGGCCTCGCAAGGTCGGCTCGATGTAGCGCGCGGTGGTGACCTCGACCTCCGGCGGCAGGGCGCCCGTCAGCGACCAGTCCTCGTTGTAGAGGTAGTTCGTGTCGACGGTGAGGACATAAGGCTTCCACCCGAAGCGTGGCAGCAGCTTCGCCAGCTTGTACGCGCGAAACACCGCCGCATGGCTCTGCGGCGCGAAGTACGGTGTCACGATCAGGATCGAGCGATTCAACGGTGCGCCTCCTCGGATCGGGGATCACCCAGCCCGTACAACCCATGCAGCCTGCGAACGTAGCCTTGAACCGAGTACTGCGAGATGGCCGCTCGCCGGGCGGAATGGCCCATCGCACCGCGAAGCGCCGGATCGTCGTGCAGTGCCTGCATCGCGTCGGCCAGGCGGGCGACATCCAGCGGCGGGTAGACCAGACCCGTAACGCCGGGCTCGACCACCTCGCGGATTCCGCCCGAGTCGGGCACGATGACCGGCAGGCCCGAGGCCATGGCCTCGATGCACGCGATCCCGAACGGCTCGAACGGCGCCGCGTGGCAAAATGCGTCGCAGCCCGCGAGCACCCGCGGTACGTCGTCACGCGTGCCGAGGAATCGCACGAAGGCCCCGACCCCCAGCGCATCGGCCAGCGCCTCGAGCCCGACGCGGCGCTTGCCGTCGCCGCAGACGATCAGCCCGACCGGCGCGCCGCGAGCCCGCGCTGCCGCGATCGCCCGCACCAGGATATCCGTCCGCTTGTCCACGCCGTGTCCCAGCGTCCCCACCGCGGCGAACGCCAGGTTGCCCTCCGGCAGACCGAGTGCCACCGGCGAGATGGAACCCGCCTCCGGTCCGAAGCGCGACGGCTCGATGCAGTTCGGCATCACCACCAGCCGTCGCGACGAGAACCCGTAGGTCCGGCGGTCCCACTCGGCCAGGGCCCGGCTGCACGCGATGATCCGCCGGGCGAAGACCTGGCCAAGGTAGTTCGCCGCTCGGAACTTCCACGAACGCAGGTAAATATCCCCCTGCTCGAACCCGATCCGCACCGGGACCCCCGCGCGCCAGGCCGCATACAGGCCCAGCAGGCGGCTCCAGGTCAGGTGCGCCTCGACGACCTGGGGCCGAAGCCGTCGGAACCGCTGGCGAAGCTCGGCCGCGGCCGGGCCGAACCGCCCTTGTGCGAAGTGAGGGCGCAGGTCCAGCACATCCACATCGATCCCCATCTCGCGGATTTGCCGGCCGATCGGCCCGTCGCCAAACAGGCTCAGGACACGGTGCCGGACGTACGGCAGGGCCCGCACGCTCTCGGTCAGCACCGTCGCCAGGTGCGTCTGGGCGCCGCCGACCTTTAACTCGTCGATGACGTGCACCACGAGCGGCCGCACGCCGCTTTCCGGGTGCCGTCGAGTGGATGCGAGGCGCGGCATGGGGCGAGGTTTCACAGGCAGTGACATCAAAGGTTTCCCCCACCAGACGTCGAGGCCATCAGGCCGGTCGAGCCACCAGCAGGAAGACGCTGGCGCTGGCATCTCTTCGGGCGGTGTCATGGTTCCGGTCAACCCGCTCGATCAGGTATTGCATGACGGTTGTGAACATCCGAGCGAGCCTTGGGTGCATGTGCTGGATCGCCTCGTCCTGCCAGAGCTGCATCCCGATCGCGGCCTCGCTCATGATCCCGCGGAACCTGACGATCTCGAACCCAGCCTCCTCGACGGCCTTGCGCAGCCCCTCGCTGGTCCACCGCCAGTAATCGCACGGGTCGGGATGATAGCGCCAGATCCCGTGCGTCGAGAGGATCAGGTGTCCGTCATTGCCGAGCATTCGCCGGCACTCGGCCAGGTAGCTCGCCGGCTCGGCGACGTGCTCGAGGACCTGGGTCGACAGGACGAAGTCGGCCTCCCCGTCGGCCACCGGGGCGCGGTCGCGATCGACCATGATGCGATCGGCGGTCTCGTTACCGGGGAAGTCGCAGCCGACGTAGTCGTCGAGCCTGGGCTCGAACAGCGGCCGGTACGGCATGTTGCCGCAGCCGTAGTCGACCAGGCGGCCCGACGGTTGCGACGGCAGAAACTCGGCGATGACTTCCTCGATCGCGCGCCTCAGGCATGTCAGGTGCCAGTAGATCCGGCTGCCGCGGGGCGGATGCAGCCGCTCGCCGCGCCCGGCCGCCGGTTGCGTCATCGGGGCGATCGTCATCGTGCTCATGCGATACCTCCCGTCGCGCAGGCGACGGCCTCGTGATCAACGCAGTGACGGATACCGCGCGGGTCCTCTCCGGCGGCACGCTCCAGGATTCCAATCAGCCGCGCGGTCTCGCGCTCGAGCGAGAACTCCCGCGCGATGTGCCCTCGCGCCGCGGCACCCATCTCGAACCGGAGCGTCGGATCCAGGGCCAGCCGGGCGATCCGCTCGCCCATCGCCGGCACGTCATGCTCGGCGACCAGGAACCCGGTCCGGCCGTCGAGCACCACGTCGGGAATACCGCTATGCCGGGTCGAGACGATCGGCAGGCCGCTCGCGGCGGCCTCGGCCAGGCTGACCGGCTGGCCCTCCTGGTCGCCGTTGGTGTCGGTGACGCTGTGCTGCACGTGGATGTCGGAGCCTGCCATCAGCCGCAGGGCCTCGACGCGGGGCAGGGGGCCCGTCAGCTCGACTCGCGCGGATACTCCCAGCCCGGCCGCGCGCCGCACCGTCTCGTCACGCAGCGGCCCGTCGCCCACGATCGTCAGGGCCAGCTCAACGCGATCGCCGACGATCCGCACCGCGTCGGCGAACGCCTCGACAAGCTCCACCGGCGACTTCTTCGGCACGAGCCGGCCGACATGAAGGCAACGGACGGCCGCGCCGGCAGAGCGATTCACCCTGGACCTCTCGCCACCAGGGAGGTCGTCCATCCGGACGCCCAGCCGGATCAGCTCGACCCGATCGGCATCGGCGCCCAGCTCGATCAACCGGTCGCAGGCGTGCCGCGAAACGCCGATGAGCGTCGCGGCCTGCTCGAACAGCCGCCGGTAGTTCTCCGCGTGCAGGTCCAGCACCCGCCGGACCGAGAAGTCGTAGCCGTAGAACGTCGCGACCAGCGGGATTCCCCGCGCGGCGGCGACCGGCGCGATCAGCGCGGCGTCCGGCCCGAAGTGCGCGTGGATCACGTCCGGACGGATCTCATCGAGCCGGCGCGCGATTCCCCGGCGGATCATCGGCCAGGCGAACGTCTCGCGATCGCGGCGCAGGCAGACGGCCGCAAGTTTCTGGATCACCCGCCGGGGATCGAGCCGATGCGGCAGCGGCGCGAGCGTCACCCGGCGAAATGGCCGGCCCGGCGTGGCGGGCCGCCACAGGGTGAGCACGTCGCACTCGACCCCCTGGCGCTCCATCTCGACGACCGTGTCGTGGATGAAGGTCTCGGTCAGCACGCTGAACGCCTGGCGAAAATGCAGTACCCGCATCATCGGG
>JAKAUH010000574.1 GCA_021818605.1 Planctomycetota bacterium | reverse complement strand
TACCATTTGCTGGCGTTCGTCGAGGTCCAGAGCGGTGTGCCGGTCTCGATCGAGACCCGACGATCGTTCTGGCGAAGCACCTCCGACGGCCTGCCGCGGCCGATCCGGGTGGTCGGCTACGACCCGGCCGACGACGCACTCGACCTGCCCGCGCTCCGGGACCGGCGTCAGGAATGGAGCCGCCCCGGCACGGCAATGGCCGACCGACGCTCGCGAACCGCGCGGCTCGGTCCGCTTTCGCCCGGTACGACCTCTGAACTATCGGGCAAGTCGGTGCGGATCCTCGGCTCCTTCGAACTGGGCGCCGACTACCAGAGCGACGGCACTCTCGTCATGAGCGCATCGAACCTGCTCGACATTTTCCCCGACCGCCGCGGGACCTCGTTAGGCGACCAGGATGTCACCGTCGGCCTGTTGCGAGTACGCCCGGGCGCGGACGTCGAGCGGCTCCGGGGCGCCATCCAGGCCGCACTGCCACCGGACGTGCGCGTGCTGACCAGGCGGGGGCTGATCGACAGGGAGCAAGCCTTCTGGGACCATGTCGCCCCGATCGGCACGGTGTTCTCGATCGGCGTCGTGATGGGGTTCATCGTCGGGCTGGCGATCTGCTATCAGGTCCTCTTCGCCGACATCAGCGAGCGGCTGGCGGAGTTCGCCACGCTCAAGGCGATGGGGTACTCGGACTCTCGGCTGTTCGCGATCGTCGTGGTCCAGTCGGTCTACCTGGCGCTCCTGGGATACGCCGCCGGCCTGGTGGTGAGCCTGGGGCTGTTCGCGGTCGTCCACCAGGCCACCGGGCTGCCGATGGACTTGCGTCCGGCGGACGCGGCCGTCATCCTCGGACTGACCGTGCTGATGTGCGTGGCCTCCGGCAGCCTCGCCGCGCGCCGACTCTCCTCGGCCGACCCGGCGCAGCTCTTCCGCTAGCTGGCGGACCCACGGTCAGTTCGGTTCGATCCGATCCGATCCCTCGCCAACCCCTGGGACCCGAATGCATGCTCGACGGACCGACGGCCGGCAATGGCAACGCCAGGGGCAACAGCAACGGTCGCGTGCCCGACCCCGAGGCCTCGCAGACGATGCTCGCCGTCGCCCGGCCCACGGCCAGGGAGCTGGCCATCCGCGCCGAGGGGGTCAGCTACTGGTTCGGCGAGGGAGACGCGCGGTCCCA
Organism: Planctomycetota bacterium; assembly: GCA_021818605.1. Taxonomy (GTDB): domain Bacteria; phylum Planctomycetota; class Planctomycetia; order Isosphaerales; family Isosphaeraceae; genus JAKAUH01. The sequence continues at coordinate 1,794 of JAKAUH010000574.1, read as the reverse complement.
GGTCCTCTTCGAGAACTCGCTCGAGATCGGCCGGGGCGAGGTGGTCATCATGACCGGTCCGTCGGGCTCCGGCAAGACGACCCTGCTCACCCTGATCGGCGCCCTGCCGCGGCTGCAACAGGGGTGCATGCGCGTTCTGGGCCGCGACGTCTCGCAGCTCGACGAGCGCGGGGCCGTCGAGCTGCGGAAGGACATCGGCTTCATCTTCCAGAGCCACAACCTGTTCAGCTCGCTCTCGGCGATCGAGAACGTCCGGATGGCCACCGCGCTGAAGGACGGTACGGTCCGTGAGATGAACGAGCGCAGCGCCGGGCTGCTCGAGCAGCTCGGCCTGGGCGAGCGGCTCGGCTACCTGCCGGCGCAGCTCTCGGGCGGGCAGCGGCAGCGGGTGGCCATTGCTCGCGCGCTGGTCAACAGCCCGGCCCTGGTCCTGGCCGACGAGCCGACCGCGGCGCTCGACGCCGAGTCGGGGCGGATCGTCCTGGGCCTGCTCCGCAAGCTCGCGGACGGCATGGAGCGCGCAACCGTCCTGATCGTCACGCACGACCAGCGCGTCATCGACCACGCCGACCGGGTGGTCAGCATGATGGGCGGCCGGATCACCAATAACTCACTGACCCGGATGGCCGTGCGGATCACGCGGGCGCTCGCGCAGTCCGAGATCGTCAAGGGGCTGAGCGAGGCCACGCTGACCAAGATCGCCAGCGTGATGACCGTCGAGGAGCGGAAGAAGGGCGAGACGATCGTGCGCGAGGGCGAGCCCGGCGACCGTTACTACCTGATCGGCTCCGGTGTCGCCGAGGTCTCCAGGGGAGGCGCCTACCAGGACGAGTTGTACTTCGGCGAGGGCTTCGGCCGCATCACGTCCTTATCGGGTCGGTCGCTCGAGCAGACCGTTAAGGCCAAGACCGACATGGAACTGTATGTTCTGGCCGAGCCCGACTTCAATCGCATCCTGGCGTCCGACCGGAGCTTTGAGAGTCGGGTCAGATCGCTTCTTATGGCTATAATCGCGCCGAGTTAAGCCTTTTATTGGTAAATAATCGTTTACAGACGTCAAGACCGAGCGATCTCGGTCTTGTCAAGCAGCGTCATCCGTGAGAAGATCCACGAGAGCTTTCCTTACTCGGATCATTCCCGTCCGCGCTTTGTGGTGGCCACGCAGCGTTGCATTGCGCGTGACGACGCGGAAGCAAAAAGCTCGGCGACGATCTCGCTCGACCGATCCGATCGCGCCGATGCCGGGTTTCATAATTCAGGGGACTGCCACGGCGGCTATGCCTGCTGTTGTGCCCAGGTCCGAGTGGAGGACGCGATGAAACGAATGACGACCTCTCATCTCAACGACGAGACCGACCGCGCTGATCGACTGGCGCTGACCGGGCAGGACCGACGACTCGAGTCCCGGGTATTGCTCGACACGATCCAGGGAGCCGGCCGGGAGCGGGAGCAGCCGACGCCGCCGATCACGCAGCATGTTGGTGGGGGCAACTCGCGGATCTCAGAGGATCAGATACGCGCTCACGCCGCGAGGACCGCGTCGTTCCTCTCGGCGGAATTCGGCCTCGAGACGCTCGATCAGATGGTTTTTGTCTCCGAACTCGCCGTCGAGGTGGCCTTGCGCATCGCCGAGGAGATCGGCGGCGTCAGTAAGCCTGAATCGGAGTGACGACTCGCGGGGTGTCGCCGACCGGCCCGTCAGCCCTGGGCGGCGTCGGCCATGCCCGAACCCTCATGCTTTGTCGAGCACGGTGAATCAATCCGCCATGGCCGATGAACTTCATCGAAGTGAAC
>JAKAUH010000731.1 GCA_021818605.1 Planctomycetota bacterium | reverse complement strand
GGAGAAGGAGAAAGAAAAGCCTGGCGGTCCCGGCGGTGAACGCCGCGGCGGAGAAAAGGGGGGTCGGCGCAGCACTCGCAAGCGATCGGCCTCGAACAACAAGGCACCGCAGTTCCGGCCCATCCTTGGCTCGGACCTGACCGAGCCGTCGTACATGCTTTACACGCCCAGCACCTCGCCGCTGCATCTCGGGCCGTCGAACTTCCACCCGGTTATCAAGCTCAACGGCCGATATCTCGTGATCTCGGGGACGCGCGACGGCGCCGAGAAGGCGCTCGCGGCGATCAAGCAGAAAAACGGGTCGCCGGAGGATCTCCGCCGGGTCACCGATCAACTGCCGGAGGGCATGGTCGCGGTGGTGGCGGTGGACCCTCGGGGCAAGACGCCAGAGATCCTGGCCAGTCTGCCGGCGAACCTTCAGACGACGATCAACTCGGCGATCAGCACGGCGAGGGCAAAGCAGGGGGGAGGTGTCCAGGGCGGAGCCGGCGGCCCAGCGGCTCCTGGTGCGGCGGGCCCCGGTGGGATCGGTCCAGGCGGACCGGGTATGCCCGGCCGGCCGGGGATGGGCCCAGGCGGACCGGGTATGCCCGGCCGGCCGGGGATGGGCCCAGGCGGACCGGGTATGCCCGGCCGGCCGGGGATGGGTCCGGGCGGGCCCGGTATGCCCGGGGCTCCCGGTCCTGGCGCCCCGGGAGCCGGGGGTTCTCCACCCGGCGGCGAGCTACCCGCCGATGCCATGGTCGAGTTGAAGGTCGACCCCAAGAAACTGCCAAAACCCGATGATATCCGCTCGCGGATGTTCGTCAGCACCTTCACGGTGACCTCGACCGACCAGGACATCCGGCTGATCGTCCGCGAGGCATTCGTGTCGCAGGTCGAGCTGGATTTCATTCAGGGCGTCATCCAGGGCAGCCTGACGACCTGGATGACCACGAAGGCCAAGGCCGCGGGTGGCGCGGCGGCTCCCCCCGCTGGCGGTCAGGCGCCCGGTGGTCCTCCGGCCGCCGGTCCTGCTCCTGGTCCTGGCGCGGGTGGAGGTCCCCCGGGTCCCGGCGGTCCCGGCCGTCCCGGCGGCGGTCGTCGCGGCCGCGGCCCCGGTCCCCGCTGATCCGTTGATGTCTCTCGTCGGCGTCGGGACGGCCCTCCGCGCGGTGCTCTGAAACCATCGGATCGGTCGGCCGTCTCACGTCATCGTCATGTCCTGTCTCGTGCAGCCTTCGTCAAACCGGCCGGTGGAGACTCTTCGATCCCCGGCCCACCGATCGTCGCTCCGCGGAACGATCCTCCGCCCCGGCGGGCGAATCCGGGACCGCAGCCGCGGGACGTCGACGTCCCTTGATGGTGGAGGATTTGCCATGGATCTCGTGCCCGAAGTGACCGCCTATCTCGAGAACAAGCCGGGACGCCTCGCCAAGATCTGCTCGGCCCTGGCGCAGCAGAAGGTGGACATCCAGGCCCTCTCGGTCATGGAGACCGACGGACCCAGCGTCCTTCGATTCGTCACCACCGACCTGGAAGCCACCCGGTCGGTGCTGACCTCGATCGGCACCGAGTACCGGATCACCGAGGTGCTGGCCGTCCCACTCGAGAACCGGACCGGCTCGCTGGCCAAGGTCCTCGAACGGCTCGCGGAGGAGCACATCAACGTGGAGTACGCCTACGTTTCGACCAACGGGACCCCGGGCAAGTCGCTGGGAATCTTCCACACCTCGAACCCCAAACGTGCCTCGCAGATCCTCAGCGACCCGGCCGGCTCGGCGGCCGCCAGCCGGTCCGCAGGCCGTCGGCCGCTCCACTCACGCTGAACTCCTCGGAGGGCGAGGCTCCCGACGGGGCCGTCGGCAACGACGGGCCTGCCGGGAACCTTGCCCTCTCGTCGATCAGGAGGCCGAGCCTCCCGGCGAGCCGGCCCGAATCCATCCCCACGTCCAGAGGTCGTTCGCCGTGGCCAAGAAGAAGAAGGTTCGAGTCGCCCTGCGGAAGAACCGGCAGAACCGAACGCGCGCCAATGACCTGACGCGCGACTTCCGCCAGGACGAGGCCGGCACGGCCGCGGCCCCCACGAGCGACCGCATCCGGCCCCGCGGCGAGCTGTCGCGGCATCGCACCATCATCGAGGAAGCCCGTCCCGAGGGCGGCGAGTCCTCGGGCGCCTCGGGCGAGGCCGCCTCGACCCGCGCGGTGGACACGGCGAACTGCCTCCGCGGCCGGGTGATCCGCATGCACGGCCTGCTCCTGATCGTTCGCGGCGACGACGGCCGCAACTACTCCTGCCACGTCCGCCGACTGCTCAAGAGCCTCGAGATCGAGGGCCGCAACGTCGTGACCGTCGGCGACCGGGTCTGGTTCCGGCCCGGCGGCCCGGCGGGCGCCGAGGGACTGATCGAGCGGGTCGAGACGCGCGAGGGTGTCATCACCCGTGGATACCGCAACCGCCAGCAGGTGCTCGCCGCCAACGTCGACCAGGTCCTCATCGTCTCGGCGCTCGCCGAGCCGGGACTCAAGCTCGGCCTGGTCGATCGCTACATCGTCTCGGCCGAGATCGGCGGCGTTCGGCCGATCGTCGTCCTGAACAAGGCCGATCTCGTCGACATGGCTGGCTTCCAGTGGGTCGTTGGTCTGTATACTCAGCTCGGCTACGAGACGGTCGTCACCTCGGCCGCCGACGGGCGCGGCATCGACCGCCTCCGCGGGCTGGTATCGCAGGGCGTCACGGCCCTGTCGGGTCAGAGCGGCGTCGGCAAGAGCTCGCTGCTCAACGTCGTCCAGCCTGGGCTCAACCTCAAGGTCCGCGAGGTCTCCGACTGGACGTTCAAGGGGAAACACACGACCACGAGCGCCGAGTTGATCGACCTGGAACACGGCGGCTTCGTCGTCGACACGCCCGGGCTCCGCCAGTTCGAGCTCTGGGGCGTCGTCCCCGGCGAGCTTGAGGCCTACTTCGTCGAGTTCCGCCCCTTCA
>JAKAUH010001167.1 GCA_021818605.1 Planctomycetota bacterium | reverse complement strand
CTGATGGCAGGTCCCTTCAGTCGTTGGTCGCCAGGCGCGGGACCCAGGTCTCATCGGTGGCTGGCGTTTCCGGACGCGGGTCGGCGGAATCGGGCAGGTACTCGGCCAGCGTGCCGTCGGCCTTCCGGCGCTGGACAAAACAGTAATAAAGGCTACCCGTTGCGAGAAGCGCCAGTGTCCACAGCGGGGCGGCGAACCGGCTCCACGGACCGGCCCCGTAGATCGCCTCGCGGGGCCACGAGACGTTGACGACCACGAACAGGCCCCACGCCGCCGCGATCGCGTTGACGACGATGCCGTGCCGGCCCATCGCGAACAGCCGCCCGCCGCCGGCGGAATCCAGCCGATCGGGCTGCCACCGCCCGCGAAGGCGCTGGACCAGCATCGGCAGCGTCACCAGCAGGTACGCCAGGTTGATCCAGACGATCGCCACGGCGCAGAGGGTCTCGATCACGTGCGGCTGGTCGATGTTCAACACCAGTAGCCCCAGCGCGGCCGCGCCGACCAGGAGCGCCGGGCGTGCCGGGGCCTGCGTCCGGCGCGGAACGCGGCCGAGCCAGCGCGCGAACGGCAGGTTGTTATCTCGCGCCATGGCGAAGATCAACCGGACGGTCCCGGCCTGCACCGCCAGGGCGCACACGAACACGGCGAAGACGACGTCGACCAGGAACAACCGGCCGAGCCCGGAGCCCAGGACATCCTTGACGATCATCGGCAGGCCGCCGGCGACCTGGCCCAGCTCGGGCCGGGACGGGTCGCCGACCGACAGGATCGCCGCCGCGATCAGCAGCGCCCCGATCATCGAGGCCGCGAGGAGCGCCTGGAGGATCGCCCGCGGCGCGCGCCGGCGCGGCCGGCTGGTCTCCTCGGCCAGCGTGCCGGCCGTGTCGAAGCCATAGAGGACATAGGAAGCCGTTAGCGACCCGACCAGCGCCGGGCCAAGGTAGCCGAAGCGCCCGGTCGCGGCGTGCCCCATCGCGTTGAGCAGGATCCCCGGCCCGCGGCGGGCGTGCGCGAACAACAGGCCGATCAACAGCAGCACGCCGGCCAGCTCGGCGGCCACGCCGAGATTGTTGATCCGCGCCATCAGACGGACCCCGGCGACGTTGATCGACGTCGTGGCGAGGATCAGCACGCAGCCGAGGATCACCGCGTTGCGCGCGCTGTCGGCCCGGACCGACGGATCCCCGACGACCTGAAACGCCCGCGCGATCTGCGGCATCGTGGCCTGGAGCGCCAGCGCCACGGCCGCCAGCGACAGGACCGAGCCGCACAGGTAGATCCACCCCGCCAGCCAGCCGACGGCCTGTCCACCGGTGCGCCGCGACCACTGATAAACGCCGCCCGAGAGCGGGTATCGCGCGGCCAGCTCGGCGAAGCCGAGCGCCACCGCGAGCTGCCCGAGCGCCACGGCGGGCCAGGTCCAGAAGAACGCCGGACCGTCGGCGTGATAGCCGACGTAAAACATCTGGAACACGCCGGTCAGGATCGAGATGTACGAGAACCCCGCCGCGAACGACGAGAAGCTGCCGAGCGTCCGGTTCAGCACCGGCCGGTAGCCGAGCGCAGCCAGGTCCCGATTGTCGTCGATCGGGTCCGGCATCGGCGGCATGGCGGGGTTCCTCGGCTGCGGGCGGCCGATGCGACGGGTCCAGCAAACCACAAACGGGAAACCACTCGCGACGGATTCTCGCCGGTCCCTCACATCCGCCCGCTTCCAGAGCCGCCCCCGCAGCCTTTTGGATAGAAGGCCTGACCACGAAACACGAAATCCCACGAAAAAGGACCGAGGCCGTCTCCAGGGCCATCGCGAACCGATCACCCCTTTCGTGAGATTTCGTGTTTTTTCGTGGTTATCTTCGGTTCCTGACTGCGGCCCTGGTCGGGGCTTCTGGTCCCACGGAAGGTGGTGAATCAGTGTTGTTCGTGGGCCGTTGTTCCCGACTCGCCCGACTGGACGTTCAGGACCATCGCCGGTGGCCGTGGCGAGGCCCTGGTGATGGTCCGCCGTCGGGTCGCTTCCGGTCAGGCCGGCCTGTCGGCCACGTAGATGCCCCACTTCATATCGCCGGCGCCGCAGAAGCCGACCTTCATGTTCCAGCGATCGACCAGGTAGTCCAGGTCGGCCTCGGTAAACGAGGCGAGGAAATCCTCGCGGTGCGTGGCCAGGCGCTGGGCCTCATCCTTGAGGATCTCGACGAAGCGATCGGTGGCGTCGTCGACCACGACATTGACGAAGCCGGCCTCTTCCAGCAGCTTGCCGTACTGCTTCGGCTCGACCACGCTGTAGCCCGTCTTCTGGATGTACTCCTCGAATTCGGGTGAGCCGGGCTGCCGGCCGCGGGCGTAGTCGGTGATGACCAGCCGGCCGCCGGGCGCCATCAGGGAGAACAGCCGGGCGAAGAGCTTCGGCTTGTCCGGGATGTGCATGAAGGCGTCGCGGCTCCAGATGACGTCGAACTTCTCGGGGAAGTCGCTCTTCAGCACGTCACCCAGGATGAACGACACCGAATCCGACAGGCCGAGCTGCTTGACGCGATCGCGGGCGACGGCGTCCATCTCCTGGGCCAGGTCGATCCCGGTGACCTTCGCGCCATACGCCCGCGCCAGGTGAAACGCCGCGCCGCCGATACCGCTGCCCACATCGAGCACCCGCGCGCCGGGCCGCAGGGCCGAGCCCAGCCGGCGGCAGAGGTCCTCGGTGGTCGCGTGTCCGCCGGTGCTGATGTAGTGCTCGCCGAAGATCTTCTCGTACCGCAGGATGCTGGTGCGGCTGTACTGGCCGTTGTTGTCGAATTTCGCCGATGCGTCCGGCGCCGTCTGAGACGTCGTCATGGGTAGGTTGAACTCAGGGGCTGCAATCATCGTCGGCACGGCCGGGCACGGCTCGACGCGGAGCCGCCCCTCCGGCCGGCGGGAATGTGCGGTGTGATCGAAGGAGCCCACATTATGCGGCAAAAGCCCA
>JAKAUH010000469.1 GCA_021818605.1 Planctomycetota bacterium | reverse complement strand
GCTAATAGACCACCGGCGGCGTATAGAAAACGATGGCGCTGCCCTTGACCTGCTCCAGAGTGACCGTGCCGCCCGCCGCATCGGGCCGGTAGCGCTCGATCGTATCCCAGTTGGCATAGTGGCGGGCGGAGAGCGTCTTGCCGACGCCCGGCGGCACGTAGCACAGGCCGATGTATTGATAGCGACGGCAGGCGTCGCAGAACTCCCGGAAGCGGCGGTGTTGCTTCGTCTCGACGAATCCCGCCCCGGCGAGGCTACTCATCACAAGCATACCGCTTCAGCTTTACCGGCGGGGGCACGGCCCCCGGCGAGGCTTCCTCCGGCCGCTTCTCTTCGGCATCCCACCGCTTGGCTTCGATCAGGGAATCGACCACCCTCCGGCGATCAACAAGCGTCTGGCGGAGTTCACGGCGGCGGCGATTCCGGGCACTGACAATGTCGCGCAGGGGGACGGTCGAGCCCGCCTGTTCCTGGCATACCGCCCGGCAGAGGAAGCGGCCGTTATGGAACACGCGGACCTCAGTGACGTCGCGCGGATCGTAACGCAGCACGACCTCTTCGCCGACATAGGCGGCGAGCGTCGGGTCGATGTAGCGCATGCCCATGAACAGGATGCCGTCCTGATGCACCCGCCGCGTCCTGGCGACGGTGAGCAGCAACAAGTCGAGCCGCTCGAGCGAATCCGGCATCTGAGGCAGGAAGCCGCCCGCCTCCCAGCGGGCCTGCGGTGCCTGGCCGGTCGAGCTGTGCGGCGTGACCAGATATTCCCGGATCAGGTAGTTTTCGATCTCGCCGGCCAGATCGGTTTGCGTCAGCACGGCGGCCCGGTCCGCTTGCGTCCGGGAAAAGCCGGGCAGCCGCGACAGGAGTACCTGCGCGAGCGAATCGAAGAAACGCTCGATCTTCCCCCGCCCGCGCGGGCGGGCCACGGTGGAGTTGATCAGGCGGATCTTCAGGTCGGCTGATACCTGTTCAAGTTGCCGGGAGGTGAAGTCGCTGCCGTGATCGGAATAGAGCACCTGCGGGATGCCGCAGACGTGCCAGCCCGGTTGCGGCTTCCGCCAGATCGCCTGCCGCAACGCCAAGGCCGTCTGGATCGATGACGGGGTCGCCAGCGACAGGCAAAAGCCCGCCACCGCTCGACTGTAGTCGTCGAGGATGATCGTCAGCCAGGGCCGGCGTGCCGTACCGTCACCGTCCTTGATGAGGATGTCGAGTTCAGTGTGATCGGCTTGCCAGATGGCGTTGGGTACGGTCGCTTCGTGACGGTGAACCAGATCGAAGGAATCGATATACGCCTTGGACCCCTCGTGTGCCAGCGTTACCAGGGCCGGCTCCAGCTCGCCGACCACGGCGCGGACCACCTTATAGCTCGGCGGCTCCTGACCCAATTTCCTCGTGGCGTCGGCCACCTCGCGGTGGATGGTCGCCGTCGGCATCCTGGGCCTGCGCAACGCCAGCCCCTCGATGAACTGACGGAGGGGAGCCGCCAGCTTCCTCTTATCCTTGTCGTTCCGCTCCTTGCGGGCCAAGCCAGCCAAGCCTTCCCGGCGGTAGCGATCGACCCAGCGGCGGGCGGTGCGGAGAACGAGCCCTTGATCCTGGGCGATCTGCGTCAGCGGTACGCCATCTTCCAGGAAGGGACGGATGATCTGGAACCGCGCGAGGGCACGCGACCGTGCCTCGTCGGTCAGGCCAGTCAAGGAGGCAAGGTCGGATTCCGGGTCCGTTGACGCGTGCGGCATGAGCGTCCAGGATACGGCTCGGATTTTGACCGGTCAACGGTGAAGGGTGACAAATAGCGGGTCAAGAGGAGTGACATTTACCGGGGAACTTAACAAACTCGGATGTGAGGTTTCTCCGTCTTCGGCTGAAGCAAGACACCCTTGAAAGAGCAAGGAATGTCCTTTTGAAAGAAAGAACACTTACTCGCCGACCCGAGGCCAGCGAGAACGCGGCCGTGTTTCCTTTTGCGTCCAGTGGCAACGCCTGGCAGCGGAGGCACTCTTGACCTTCAATCCAGGCTCCACCGCCGCGGCGGCGTGATCTCGAATCGGCCGGTGGGCGGGCTGAAGCGGACGCCGACCTGCCAGAGCATCTCGGGCTGATGCTTGGCCAGCAGGTACTTCATCACCACCTCGTCGGATGGCGGCATCCCCGGGTCCTGGAAGACGACACACAGCCGCGCCAGCGGGCGGCGCGTGGTGGCGTCCCAGACCTCGATCAGGCCGTGCGGACGGCGCGGGATGCGGTAGTACTTGTCGCCGTTCTTGACCGTCAGGCAGTCGAACTGGCAGAACTCGTGGAACTCCTTCGGCTCGACGACGTCGCGCACCAACTCCGCGGCGACCAGCTCGGGGACGCCCTGCTGGTAGGCCGAGACGTCCAGTCGCATCGGCTCGTCCTCGTGGGTCGGCTGCGGCGCACTCTTGCCCTCGATCACCCGGAACGCCTCGGCGGCGACCAGCCGGGCATAGCCGGCTCGCAACGCAGGGCTGGCGATCACGAGCTGCGGAAAGGACGACGCCGTGCGGATGACCTCGTGTGCAAAGGCGGTCGCCTCGCGCTGGAGCTTGTCCATCCAGTAACGCGGCATCCTGGTACGATCGCTCTCGGCGTAGCGGAACGGATACGGTCCGACGTCCGGAATGCGGACGTCCGTCTCACCCCCCTCGCGCTGGAGGGTCCGCAGCACCGCGTCATAGGCCGCCTCGCCCCGAACGAATCGCTCGGCGGCCTCGACGTGCCCGCCGCTCTTGACCCGGACGACCCGGTAGCTCGGCCGCGCGACAAAGATCACCTCGCGCGCCAGCCGGTCGTCCCGGCTCCGCTCGTCCCGGACGTCGATCTCCCAGCGCAGGTATCCGGTGCGGATCATCGGAGCTTCGTCAATGGGTCATGGGTCATGGGTCATGGGTCATGGGTCATGGGTCATGGGTCATGGGTCATGGGTGCGCGGGGCGGACGGGGAGCCTG
>JAKAUH010000297.1 GCA_021818605.1 Planctomycetota bacterium | reverse complement strand
GGAAGCTTGCGAAATGATCCATACATTGATTCTCGCGGCCGTCCTGGCCGCCATGCCGTCGAGCCCGGGATCCGAGGAAACGGTGGTCCGACTGTTCGTCCGGCCGGCGGCCGCTCCCAGGCCGGCGCTCCGGTATGAGCTCTTGCCGAACGTCGGCGAACTGCGACCCGGCAATCCGGCCCAGAACTATGTGAAATGCTTCATGGAGCAGCGGCCATTCTTTTACAGCAAGCAGGGGGTCGCCATGCGGACCCGCTACCGGGGCGCCCCGCTGGTCGAGCTGCGCCTGGACAGCACGGCCGAGCATTACGACAGTGGCGGGCTGCGCCAGGCGGACTGGGCGGCGCGGCTCGACGCGCTCGACTGGCAGGCCCGGGACCGGATCCAGGAGGGCGCCCTCGAGACCCTGCCCGCCGAGGTCGGGCCGCTTCAGGTGCTGGGCGAGGCCCTCCAGGCGCGGTTTCGGGTCGACATGGCCCGGTGGCGGCACGACGACGCGATCCGCACCGCGAAGACGATGCTCGCGATGAGCCGACACATGGGCGAACACCCCTCCGAGGTGGGCAACCTCGTGGGGCTGGGGACGGCTCACCTGGCACTCGACTCACTGGAGGAGATGGTCCAGCTACCGGGCTGCCCGAACCTGTACTGGGCTCTGACAGACCTTCCCTTGCCCCTGGTCGACGTGCGCAAGGGGGCCCAGGGGGAGCGGGCCCTCGTCGCGGCCGAGCTCCGCGCGATCCGCGACGATGCCCCGATGACCGGGGCCGAGCTCGATGCGGTCATGACCCGTCTCTCCGGACTCCTGAGCTACGGGAGAGAGCGGACGGGCCAGCCGCCTCGCAACCTCCGACTGCTGCTCCGGGCCCTCACCAGGGACGAGGCCCGCGTCCGCGCCGCCCGCCAGGGGCTGGTCGCGTCGGGCGTCGGCTTGCTGACGGTGGTCCGGTTCCCGGCCGCGCAGGTCATCCTCGTCGACGCGAAACGCCGGTTCGAGATCGAGAGTGACGAGCGCACCAAGCTCCTGGGGCTGCCCGTCCCCGACCTCAATGGTGCCGCGCGGGGCGAGGGCGCCACCCCCGAGGGCACGGCTCTATTCGACGATCTCTTGCCCCGGATCGCCCGGCTCCGCCGGACGCAGGCGCGGCTCGACCAGCAGGTCGCCCTGCTGCGGCATGTCGAGGCGCTCCGGCTGCATGCGGCCGCGCACGGCGGCCGGCTCCCGGCACGACTGTCCGAGGTCGCCGTGCCCCTGCCGCTCGACCCGGCGACGGGGAAGCCGTTCCAGTACCAGTCCGAGGGAGCCACCGCGCACCTTCGCGGCGGATCGCCCGGCGAAGGATCGGCCGTTCATTACGTGGTGACGATGGCGAAGTGAAGAATCGCAAGGCAGGTGGAGATTCGCCGCGTCCGACGGGATGACGATCCTCACACGGCAATCGAGGTGGAGCATGGCCCTCACTGTCCCGTCCCTCGATCAGCTCGACCCCGAGGTCGCCTGGCGCCCCTGGCGCCCCTCGTCCGCCGATCCCTGGGGACCGAAGTGGGCGGCTCACCTGTACCGCCGCGCTGCGTTCGGGCCGAGCCCCGACGATCTGGCCGAATCCGCCCGACTGGGCCTGGAGGAAACGCTCGACCTGCTGATGCGTGGCCGGCCCGACTCTGACGAACTCCTCGAGACCTTGAACGACGTCGGCCGGATCGCCGCTGAGCACGACAACGGTGGCGACGATCTCCGCGGCTGGTGGCTCTACGTCATCCTCCACGGCGGCCACCCGCTCCGCGAGAAGATGACGCTGTTCTGGCACAACCATTTCGCCACCAGCCTCGCCAAGGTGCGGGATCCCAGGTTGATGCTCCGTCAGAACGTCCTGTTGCGCTCGCACGCACTGGGCCGGTTCGGTCCGTTGCTCCAGGCGATGAGTCGCGACGGAGCAATGCTGGTGTGGCTCGACTCGAACAGCAACGTCAAGGGTCGTCCCAATGAAAATTACGCCCGCGAGCTGATGGAGCTCTTCAGCCTGGGAGTCGGCCACTATAGCGAGAAGGACGTCCGCGAGGCCGCGCGAGCGTTCACCGGCTGGCGCACCGACGGGATCGGCTTTGTCTTCGACCCGAGGCTCCACGATTCGGGGAAAAAATCCGTCCTCGGCCGGACGGGTCCCTGGGATGGCGGCGATGTCGTGCGGATCGCGCTCGAGCAAGCCGCCACAGCCAGGTTTCTCGTTCGCAAGCTCTATCGCCAGTTCGTCAGCGAGCAGGATGCGCCGCCTGACGCATTGATCGAGCCCCTCTGCACGGAGTTTCGCCAGAGCCAGTACGACGTCGCCGCACTCGTCCGCACGATCCTGGCCTCGCGGCATTTCTACTCGGCCCATGCCTTTCGCCGACGGATCAAGGACCCCGTGGCATTCACGATGGGCGCCGTCCACACGATCTGGAAACCGACGGATCGCGATGAGAGCCTGCCACAGCAGTTCCTGGTCGGCCGTATTCGGGCGATGGGCCAGACCCTCTTCGAACCGCCCAGCGTCAAGGGTTGGCCCGGCGGCCGGTTGTGGCTCAACACCTCAACGATCCTGGAGCGCGACAACTTCGCCGAATCGCTGGCCATGGGAACCCTGTGGCCCTCCATCGAGATGACATCAACGGCGGGCGCCTCGGCGGCCAACGTGAGAATCGGACAGCTCGTCCGAAAGTTCGCCGCGATCCCAGCCACGGTCGGCACGTCCGAAAATCCGCCGCCACGACGCTCCCTCGACCCCGCGCGAATCCTGGAGTGGGTAAAAACCGGCCGCGCTGAGGATATCGTTGATGCCTTGCTGGCCATCCATCTGCCCGGCGGGATTCCGAAGGCGAAGCGGGCGAAGCTCGTCGCCTTCGTGGCCCGCGGACGACCGACCGGCCTGACCCTCGCCGGTCGGGTACGCGAGACTGTCCACGCAATTATGAACGCGACGGAATATCAATTGGACTAGAGCC
>JAKAUH010000022.1 GCA_021818605.1 Planctomycetota bacterium | reverse complement strand
AGTCGAGCTCCAGCAGGCTCTGAGGGAAGAATCCCGCCTCGTCCTGCTCGGCCTCGCCAGCGGCCGTGGAGTGGTGGGACATCGCGGAAAGGCCCAGGCCGACGCCGAGGAGCAGGACCAGCCCGCCTGCCCCGACCACAAGACGGGTGGTGGTGAGTCGCGGAAAACTCATCCTCGTGAATCCCTCCGGGGCGTGGGCGGACGATGATCGCACTCGATCGAATCTTACCCGTCTGCCCGGAGATCCGCCAGTCCGCCCGACGGTTGCCGTGCGGTACGGCCGCATGCCGGACCAGATGCGTCAGTTGGTGCTTTCAGCGTCGGTGCGCTGGCCCGGCTTCGCCTTCTGGAGCCGGAACGTCCCTCCCGCTCCGCCAATGCTCCAGTCCCCCTCGACCTGGGTGCCGTCGTCGGACAGGGTGCCGCTGTACTCGACCGAGTGACTGACACCTGAAGCCCCGTCGTAGGTCTTGGTGAACCGGAACTGCCTGGTCGCGGGGTCATACTCACCCTCGCAGACGGCATGGAGAAACGGCACATCGCGGGGGACGTTGGGGTTCCCTTCCCAGAAGGTGTTCGGCTCGCGGACGTTGGCCGAAATCTTCTTCCCGTCCTGGACGATGAAGATCCGGAAGCGTACCGATGCGATGCCGCCGCCGGGATAGACGTAGGTGCCGAACCAGGCACCGGTCAGCTTCAGGTCGGGATTCTTCGGGTCGAGCCGTAGCGCCTCGCTCGCATCAGCGTTGGCCGCGTCGTACATCTTCATCGCGTTCTCGACGAAGGCCCGCGCGACGCGCGCGCCGGCGCGCTTCGGATCGAGCTTCACCGCCTCGTCGAGCTTCCCAAGTGCCTTCTCCGGCTCGCCCGAGGCGAGCAGCTCCTTGCCGCGCTTCAGGGCTTCGTCGGCTCCCTTCGATTGTTGGGGCTGTGCCCGAGCCGCCGGGATGGCGAAACACGCGAAGACCAGGACCGCCGAGAGCCAGGCGAAATGCCGCGATTGCACGGTGAGTCTCCCGTCAAGTAGGCGAGGCCGCCACCCGGGCGGCGGCGCGAGCTTTCGTCACGCTCCGATTCGACCTTTCCTCCTTCGTAACCTAATGCCGCCCCCGACAGATGTCAACGCAGCTCGAGACAGCGCGTCGGCCACTCGCGCCGCCGCGGCTTGCCTTTTGTGTTCGCCTGGGTTACAAGGCTATGGATGCAGGACTCCTGTCGTCTTCGGCTTCACCCCGACGTCAGCCTCCGGGACCGATCCATGAGAATCGCGGACCTGTGCCGCCCCCTTTATAAACAACCGATCCGATGCCGGGGGGGCCGGCGCCTCCCACTGATCGCGGCATTTGTGGCTCTGGCGACGGCAATGGCGCCGGCGGTGCTGCGGGCTCAGAGCCAGCCGGCGCCGGCGAATGCGTCAACCACCGCCGCCGGGCCGGCCGAGCCCGTGATCCTGCTGACCGGCTTCGAGCCGTTCGGCAAGTACCGCATGCCGAATGCCTCATGGCAGGGGATCAAGCGTCTCGACGGCCTGAAGTGGAACGGCTACCGGATCGTGGCCCGCGAGATGCCGGTCGTCTGGGGCGCGCCGCTGGTCTGTCTCCCGCGATGGATCGAGCAATACAGGCCGGTCGCCGTGTTCTCGTTCGGCATGGGGATGCCGGGTGCGTTCTGCCTCGAGACGACGGGCCACAACCGCCGCGGCCCACACAGGGACAATCGGGGGGAACGGCCGGAGCACCGCGCAATCGCCGTCAGCGGGCCCGACCTCTTCAGGACGGGTTTCGACAGCTTCGTCATGGCTCGCCTGCTGGCCGAGAAGGGAGAGCCGATCCGCGTGTCCACGAACGCCGGGCGGTATCTGTGCGAGGAGAACCTTTACAGTCTCCAGTATCTCAAGAAGACCCGCCATCTGGACGCCCAGATGGAATTCTTCCACGTCCCGCCGCTGGGAACTCGGATGTGGGGCCGCGTGGTGAAGCGCGACGACATCGAGCGGTTCGTCGTTCACGTGCTCGAAAGCTGGCTCGCCATGTCGAAGGCCCACAGCGCCCCGAAGACGCCGCTGAGGAAGCCCCCTGCCCCTCGGATCCAGCCGGCCGTCGCGCAGGCCGGGCCGACGCCCGTCGTCCAGATCGGCCTTCGGGCCGAGGCCCAGGCCGCCAGGGACGACGACCCCCGGCTCCGCGAGGTCCGGACGTTCGTCGAGCACTACTTCAAGAGCTGGTCCGACCAGAAGATGGATGCCTACGACCTCTGTTTCCTGCCCGAGGCGGTCATCCAGTACATCGACGACCGGGGCAACGTCAAGAACTCGGCCAAGCGTCCCTTCGTGAACTCGCAACGCGAGGTGCACCGGAACTCGGACGTGCGGAACATCGAGGTGCCCGAGACGATCGACGTTCGCCTGGAGGGCCGCCTGGCGCACGCGGTGGTCTTCTGGAAGCTCACGTCGGGAAACCGCGTCCAGAAGGGTTACGACCACTTCACCCTGATGAAGCGCGAGGGGAAATGGCGGATCATCTCCCTGATCTTCTACGCGACGGCCGTCGAGGAATGAGGGACCGGCCGACTCGGGCGCAACGAGCCGCCTCAGCCAATGGCGACGAGTGCCGGGTAGGCCGCCAGGAGCGCGGCCAGCCGTTCCATCGGCAGGCCGACGACGTTCGAAAAGCTACCGCCGGCCACGCTCACGAACGGGTCGCGGTCCTGGACGCCATAGCTTCCCGACTTTCCCTTCCAGCGCCCGGAGTCGAGATACGCGGCGCGCTCGCGATCGTCGAGGGGCCGGAAACGGACAATGCTGACTTCCACCGCGCCGACCCACTCCAGGCGATCGGCCCGCCGCAGGCAGATCCCCGAGATGACCTCGGTATCGCGTCCCTCCTGGAGCCGGATCATTCGCTCGGCGTCCGCACGGTCCTCGGGCTTGTTGAGGATCTCGCCGCCGACCGAGCAGACAGTGTCGGCGGAAAGGATCAAGCCG
>JAKAUH010000861.1 GCA_021818605.1 Planctomycetota bacterium | reverse complement strand
CCTCCTCGCCGAAGATCGCGCGCTTGGCCTCGTCGATCGCCACGCACGGCACGCGCAGCGAGCGGATGAACCCCTCGAAGGCCGCCTCGTAGTGGTTGGATCGCCTGGCCATGGCTCCGTCCCCGCGCGCAGGGATACCGCCCCGCAACGGCATTCCATCATCGCACTTCCGCCGGGTGCGTCAATGCCGCGCCGATCGATTCTACTCGCCGATCGTCACGATCGGCAGGCCCTCGACGGGCGTCCGGTCGCGCGGCCGCCGGCGCGGCGGGAGCACGGCCTCGGCATATTCCCAGATCTGCTCGGGCGTCTCGAAGATCTTGTCGAACGACCAGTCGGCGTCGTACTCGCAGTTCGTCGTCTTGTACTCGCGGCAGATCCCGGGGCGGTTGAAGTAGATCCCGCAGCGATTGTCGGACCGCAGATAGTTGCACCGAGTCATGACCAGCAAATACCACGTCCCCTTCTCGACGTAGATCAAGACGTGCTGGTGGGCCAGATACCAGCGGATCGAGTCATAGTCGTCCCAGGTCGTGGGGGTGTCGATCGGCAGCGAGAAGTACCGGCAGCACTTGCCGGTGCAGTGGTCGCACAGGCACTCGCCGGGCTTCAGCTCCTCACGCGTGGGCTTGCGCCTGGGCGGGCGGCGGGTTGCGGTCGCGGTCGCGGTCGCGGTCACGGGCGAACTCCTGGTCGGGAAGAGGTGTCGGCTGGATGAAGGGCGGAACAGGCGGCGGCCAGGGCGGCGACGTGCGCGTGGGTCGTGCCGCAGCAGCCGCCGATCAGGCGGACGTTCTGATCGAGCAACCCGGGCACGGCCGCGGCGAATGCCGACGGGTTCGAGTCGGCCTCGCCGTCGCCGTCGCCGGGGCCGACGCCCGGCTTGGCCAGAAGCGGGCACGGCACCGCCGCGGCCAGGCGGCGGATGAGCGTCGGGACCTCCGCGATCGCGGGCCGGCAGTTCGCTCCGATCGCGTCGGCCCCGGCGTCCACCAGCCGGCGCGCGGCGTCCTCGACCGCGTCGGGCCATTGCCAGAGGCCGACGACGATCGGCACCGGATCGCCGCCGAGCGCCGCGCGGACCTCGGCCAGCACGGCCAGCGCCGGTTCGAGGCGGAACGTCTCGAGCAGGATGGCGTCGACCCCGGCGTCGCGCTGCCTGGCGGCCTGTTCGCCAGCCGCGCCCGGCTCGACGGCGCAGGTCGGGCCGATGTCTCCGAGGACGATTCCGTCGGGCGCCGCGGCCTCGCGCGCCAGCGCGACCGCCGCGCGGTTGATCGACTCGACGTCATCCCGCCGCCCAAATCGCGCCAGCCAGGCCCGGTTCGCGCCGAAGGTGTTGCTGACGAGTCCGACCGCACCGGCCGCCCGGTCGAGCCGGTGGATATTCAGGACATCATCGGGCCGGTCGAGGTTCCAGAGACACGGGTCGTCGCGGCCGAGGTCCAGCCCCCGGGCGACGAGGCGCGTCCCCATGCCGGCGTCGAGCACGATCGGGCCCGCGCGCAGGCGGTCGAGGAACCGGCCGGGCTTCCGGGCCCGCGCGGACGGCCGCTCACGGTCGGCGGCGCCCGGCGAGTGAATTCCGGAGGAGGTCGCGATCACGTGTGTTTGGTTCGGTTGCGGAGCCGGTTGCTGACGCGGACCAGAAACCGGTTCTCCTCGTCGGAGAGGGCGGCGCGGCCCTCGCGGTAAAGTTTCTCGAGGATCTCATCCATCCGCCGTTCCTCGGCGGCCTCGCGGGCCATCCGGCGCTCGCGGCGGAGCTCCGAGCGGCGGCGGCGCCATCGCCGAAGCGCGCTCTCGCCGTACGGACGGACGTTGGCCGCGCCCCCTTCGAGGCTGGTGTAACCCTCGGAGAAATCGTAGCCGAAGACGCCGTCGTCAAGGTAGCCGCCTTCCTCGAGCATCTGAGCCTCGACATACAGCATGTACTCGATCACCAGCGCGATCGTGATCAGCGTCCAGCCGTCGGTGCCCCAGCTCCGCATCAGGCGAATAATGCCCGCGACGCCCAGGATGATCGAGCAGCCCCGCGCGCCCCAGAAGGCCCCGACGCTGTCGCGCGAGGCGATCCCCGCCGCCCCGCCGATCATCGACCGCACCACCCGGCCGCCGTCGAAGGGAAGCGCCGGAATCAGGTTGGCCAGCAGCAGAATCCAGTTCCAGTAGGCGAACCAGCCGATCATCCACGCCGCGCCCCTCGGCGCGGCCAGCAGGCCCTTGCCGATCGACGGGGCGCCGAAGTCCGCCGTGCCGTTACCGAACGGCCACCAGACAACCTGCGCGTTGGCGAACAGGGCCAGGCCGATCGCCGAGATCAGGAACGCCGACGCGCTCGTCAGCGGGCCGGCCAGCGCGACCAGAAACTGCTCGCCCGACCGCAACCGGAACGACGGCCCGACCAGGCTCCCCAGCGGCCAGAGATGCACCTCGTCCTGGTCGTGCTCCAGCCACGAGGCCATCACGGCATGGCCCAGCTCGTGCAGCGCCAGCGCGGCCAGCAGCAGTCCCAGCCAGGTCGCGGTGTGACCCAGGTTCGCCAGCCGGCCTCCTCCGTGCGTCGAGCCGACCGACGTCAGCAGCCGGACGACCACGAAGGCGATCAGCAGGAAGTGGACGCGGACCGTCGTGCCGAACCATCGTCCCAGGCGGATCGGCGACCAGGTCAGGGGATCGCTCATGGCCGGCCACTCAGACTAAATTGCGGGCGTGGCATCACGGGACTCTCGTGTCCCCGATATTCTTGAGTCTAGCAGGCGCCGTCGTCAGTCGCAATGTCGCGTGCAAAGGCCATGCCGCCGACTCCCCGCGAGGGCTCGCCTCGGCCGCGCCGTCGACCCGCCCGCGAACGACCGTCACGGCGCGAGTCCAGCGGGTCATCCACGGGAGAGCACCAGCAGCACTCCCAGGAAACCAGGAAAAGGGCAGGCATTGAGCCAGGTCAGCTCGGGAAAGGAGGATCGTCACAACCGTGAGACCTTTCGCA
>JAKAUH010000365.1 GCA_021818605.1 Planctomycetota bacterium | reverse complement strand
CCGACGAGCAGCCGCTGTGCCGAGGGAAATCGCTCGCGATTGGCGTACTGGTGACGATCGTCGACCACCCAGACGTCGAAATCGGCGCGCGCCGCCAGGTCGGCAACGGCCTGACCGACGTGGCCGGCGCCCACGATCAACAGCCGGACCCGCGGCAAGCTCGGCAGCACGGCGACCCCGCGATCGACGCCCGGCCGCGGGCGGTCGTCGAGCCGACGGACCCGGTCAGCCAGTCCTTCCCCGGACGACCCCGTGGGCCAGCGGGCTGCCGGCCGGCCGTCACCGTCAAAGAGCCAGCGATCGCCCAGCCCGGTACCGGGCGCCCGCTCGGGATTCACCACCATCGTCTCGGTATAGCCGTCGCCCCGATCGATCGCCCGCTCCAGCGCCCGGTAGTAGGCCAGCGGCTCGCCACCGAACATTGACCGGCTGACAATCACCATCTTGCCGCCGCAGATCAGCCCATCGTCCCAGGCGTAGTCGTGGTCCAGCACAAACGAATGCAGTGCAGGAGGGTGGCCATTGAGGTGGCGAAGCGCCTTCTGCTTCACCTCATTCTCGACGCACCCGCCGCCCAGAGTCCCGATCTGGCCGCCCGACGGATCGACGACCATCAATGCCCCGGCCTTCTGCGGCGTGGATCCCCGAGTCTCGACGACCTGGCAGAGGACCAGCGGCTCCCCGCGTTCGAGGGCCTGAATCAGTTGCCTGACGGTTTCTCGCATGCCATGACTCCTGACCGGGCGCGATCATCCGCGACGGTCCAGGACCCTCGCCGGCCGCTCGTTCCGGGCGGACGATTGGCGTGGCCGCCGGGTACGCGGGTACAGAGACAGTGTATCGCGTCACCCGCCGGTGGTCGAGGGATCGGCCCCCTCCACGTCATCGTTCAAACGATGTCGCACGACGATCCGGACAACGCCCTCGGGGCCCGTCGATCGGCGAATTATGCTCGGACGTGTCTTCCGACCCGCAAACCGTCCGTTCTCTCCCCTGGGTGCAGACCACCCCGGCTGGTCAGCGGCGTCGACAAAAAATGTGCCGCTACCACCACATCGCCGATCCGTCCGGGTCCATCGTTCTCGCGATCGCTTCACGAGTAAGGGGTTTACCGATTCCATGGTCAAGAGAAGCCTCCGATGCCGAGGCGGCTCCCTGGTCGTCGCTGCCGGAACGCTCTTCTGGGCGGGCTGCGATTCAACCAGCAACGAGCAGGCCGCGGCAAATGTCATCAACGTCCCGCCCACCAGCGCATCGGCCGGACCAGCGCCGGGGCAGCCGACTCCCGGCGACCCCAGCGGCCCGCCGCCGTTCGGACGGCCCGGCCCTGGCGCCCCAGCCCGAGAAGGCCCCGGCCGGGGACCCGGCGGCGGACGGCGGTCTCCCATCCACAACATCATGGTGAAGATCGACGACCGACGCCCGCAAGGGCTCACCAGGACCATCAAGACGGGCCTCGGAGCCGCCCAGCCCGACTGGCCAACCATCGAGAAACAGGCCGGCGAGTATGCAGCCCTCGCCTCCGAGCTCGGCACCTATGACCCGCCGCGTGGGAGCAAGGAGTCGTGGATCAGCCTTGCCGCCGCGCTGAACACCTCGGCCACCGACCTGGAAAAGGCCGCCCACGCGAAGAATAAGGACGACGCCCTCGCGGCCAGCCAGCGACTCTCCGGCTCCTGCATGGAATGCCATCGCGAGCATCGGCGCGGACGCGGTGGTTCTGGTCCGCGAGGCAAGGGCGGACCTCCGCCGGGTGGCGGACCTCCGCCGGGTGGACCTGCAGGTGGCGGACCTCCGCCGGGTGCTGCCGTCTGACAACCCTCTTTCGATTCGTCGTCCCGACGGCAGTGCGGATCCTCTGTCGCCTGCCGGTTTGCCACCCCGAATCCACCCTCGAGCAAGCCCGCTTCACGCGTGCTTGCTCGTTTTCGTTTCAACCGGACGGAAAGTCACGACATGCCCGGTCAAGGCGTGATAAACTTCGACGACAAGAACGATCGCGCAACGTCTTGCGATGTTGTCAGGTCCGGCCGAGGGGGCTGCTTCCAGGAATTCGTCAATCGGCGAGGAACTTTCTGCTCAACCGGTTCATCAAAGGAATAGAGTCAGGGCGGCCGGGCCTCGATTTCGCCAGCGACGCGAGATAGGATCCGGGCCCCGGCGGGGGATGTCTGGGAGACCTCCGGGTCGTATCGCCCTGTCCTGATGGCCTTTGGGTAAAGAGCCCCGGACGGGACAGGCGGACGGCGAAGGCAGTCTCTCGCCCCGGGTGCCGCGACATTGTTACACTTTGCACGAAGTCCGAATCCGCGAGTCCGGTCAATCCTGACTTGCTGAATCCGTGAACTGACGAGATCGACTCAACTTCTCGACCCCCGGTCCGGGCGGGTTCTCCGCATCGGCTTCCGTAAGGAGTCTGCTGGCATGGCGAAGGTTCAGGCTGTTTGGGCGATCGACATCGGCCAGTCCGCCCTCAAGGCGTTGAAGCTCGTGCCGGGCGAGACGCCCGATCAGGTGGTGGCCGAGGCTTTTGACTTCATCGAGTATCCCAAGATACTCAGCCAGCCCGATGCTGACGCCGATGAGCTGGTCCGCGAGGCCCTGGCGACCTTCACCGATCGCAACGATGTGATCGGCTGCAAGGTGGCGATCGCCGTGCCGGGGCAGTCGGGCCTGGTGAAATTCATCAAGCTGCCGCCGGTCGAGAAGAAGCGAATCCCGGACATCGTCAAGTTCGAGGCCAAGCAGCAGATCCCCTTCGCACTCGACGAGGTCGTCTGGGCCTACCAGCAGATCGGCGACGACGACGAGGCGAACGACGAGGAATTCACGATGGCCGAGGTCGGCCTGTTCGCCATGAAGCGCGACCAGATCAACCGGGCCATCCTGCCGTTGGCGGTGGCGGGGATCGAGGTCGACATGGTTCAGATGGCCCCGATCGCACTTTACAACTTCATCAGCTTCGATCAGATCAAGGGAAGCGGCTCGAAA
>JAKAUH010000974.1 GCA_021818605.1 Planctomycetota bacterium | reverse complement strand
CGGAAGTCCTCCGGGTCGATGACGCAGGCGGCCTGATTCCATAGCATCACGAGCGCACGCGCCACGGGCGCAACGTGCACCGGTTGCCAGTGCCGGTTCAGGACGAGAGTCGGTCGTTGCAGCACACAGCCACTCATGAGTTGCAACCTCTCGGCTCGATCGGGTGGTAAAGTCCCGGTGCGCGCTCCCTGGCCGGCGCGCAGACTGAGCTTGATGGTTCCTCAGTCTAACCGATTGAATCGCCGGGCTGCCAGGGTCGTCCCGGAGCTGATAGATTGGGTGCGTCGATCTGATGGGAAGGTCGACGCGATAGAGAGAACTGAAGCCGAGTCGAATTGAGAGGTCAGATCCACCGATGCGGGCCGAGATTCTTGCGATCGGCAGCGAACTGGTGAGCGGCCAGAGCCTGGACACGAACAGCCGCTGGCTGAGCCAGCAACTCGGGGCGCTGGGCGTTCCGGTCGCGTTTCACACGACGCTTGGCGACGAGCTGGAGGACCACCTGAATGCTTTCCGCACGGCGATCGCGCGGGCCGGCCTCGTGATCATGACCGGCGGCCTGGGCCCGACGCAAGACGACCTGACCCGCGAGGCACTGGCGCACTGCGCGGGCGTCCCGCTGGTCGAGGACGCGGCGTCGCTGGCGGCAATCGCGGCAATGTTCGCCCGCCGCAACCGCCCGATGGCCGAGCGGAACCGCGTCCAGGCGCTCTTTCCCCAGGGCGCCGAGGCGCTCGCGAACCCGATCGGCACGGCGCCCGGCATCTGGATGACAATTGGCGACGCGTCGATCGCCGCGCTGCCGGGCGTTCCGTCCGAGATGAGACGGATGTTCGCCGACGAGGTCGTCCGCCGATTGCGACGGCTGGGCCTGGCCGACCGGTTCATCGTGCATCGCAAGATCAACCTGTTCGGCAAGGGCGAGTCCGACATCGAGTCCCAGGCGCTGGACCTGACCGCCCGCGGGCGGGTTCCCGAGGTCGGCATCACGGCGCACGAGGCGACGATCAGCTTCCGAATCACCGGCAGCGGGACCAACGAGGCCGAGGCCCTGGCCAGCACCGACTCGACCGCCGCGATGATCCGCGAGCGGTTTGGCCCGCTGGTGCTGGGCGAGGACACCGTGGACGTCGCCGACGCCCTGGCCGCGCAGCTCGCCCGCTCGGGCGCGACCCTCGCCACGGCCGAGTCCTGCACCGGCGGCCTCATGGCAAGCCTGCTCACGGCGATCCCGGGGATCAGCTCGAGTTATCTCGGCGGCGCGGTGACCTATTCGAACGAATCGAAATCGGAGCTACTCGGCGTGCCGCCGGGTCTGAT
Source organism: Planctomycetota bacterium (assembly GCA_021818605.1). GTDB lineage: Bacteria > Planctomycetota > Planctomycetia > Isosphaerales > Isosphaeraceae > JAKAUH01. The sequence goes on along the minus strand of JAKAUH010000974.1, from coordinate 1,672 downwards.
CGAGGCTCACGGTGCCGTCAGCCCGGAGGTCGCCGCGGCGATGGCCGAAGGTGCGCGGGCCCGCCTGGGCGCCACGATCGCCGTCAGCGCCACGGGAGTCGCCGGACCCGGCGGCGGCACGCCCGAGAAGCCCGTCGGACTGGTCTACCTCGGCCTGGCCACACCCGCCCGCACCGAGACCCGCCGCCTCGAAATGGGCCCCGAACGCCCTCGCGAGTTCATCCAGATCTACTCGGCCAAGACCGCGCTCAACTGGGCCCGGCTGGCCTTGCTGGAGACCGCACTCGCGCCATCCCGCTCTCTCTCGTAGGCTCCCCGATTAAAAGTAACCTCTGTTCAAGACGACGCTCTCGACCGGCGTTTCATTCCTCAAGATGCCCCGAATGTGCCCGACGTACCACTCGAAGGCCTCGGGTCGGAAAGGATGCTTAATGAGAAACTCCCTGTAAGTTGCCCGAGCCCGCCTTCGTCCCTCGGTCGACGAATAATGCTTCCTGATGTTCGAGTTGGTCCGCTTAGCCTTCCGGATGAGCAGAACCTCGTCGATGTCGGTTGAGGCAGTGCTGACGGGTGTCATGTCCAGCCACTCGGCCAGGAGGTAGTACCTCGCCCCGGAAACAGCCGCCTTCACATCGTGAGCCGTTGCGCATGCCCCCTGGAACATCGTCTTGTCGAGGTTCGTCTTACACTCCGAGACCACGTAGGCGATACTGGTCGCGATCTCAACGGTTTTCTCGGCGGGATAACCGGCGTGGTGGGACGCCTTCAGGTAGAGGCGGCGGCTGATGGCGAAATCGTCGTCCCGCGGCCGGATGCTCATCCCGCCCCCGATGAGCATGGCCTCCAGGCTCGAGGTGAAATACAAGGCCAGCGAGCGCGTCGACGTGGAGATCGGCTGGGTCGGTGGCTCGGCCGAGTCGCACGCCTTGTCACGGCCGGTGAAGCGCTATGATCTCCAGGCGGACTACCCGCGGCTGGTCGAGCGGCTGCGGGCGTGGGGGGCCGAGGGGCTCAGTGCCGCGACGATGGCCGAGCGGCTCAACGCCGAGGGCTTCCGGCCGCCGAAGCGAGCGGAGCGCTTCTCCGCCGCGATGGTCCGGCGGCTGCTGTGGCATCTGGGCCTGGCTCGCCGCGAGCCGCATGGCAGCCTCGCGGGTCTGGGGCGCGACGATTATCGGCCCGGGTCGCTGGGACGGCGTCTGGGGGTCACGCGCGATACCGTCCGCCGCTGGCTCCGAGCCGGCTGGCTGACGACATGGCGGGACGCCGATGGGCACCGTGTGATCTGGGCCGCCGCCTCCGAGTTGCGACGGCTGCGGGAGCTCCACCGGCTGCCGCGGACATGGGCGAACAAGGGTCGTCTGGCGCAATTGAAGGTGCCGAAGCCTCGCCCGGAGCGATAGAGCGTCGGTGGCCCGGCTCACGGTGAGCCGGGCCACCCCACCCCGCTCTTGGAGGGCATTATGGCTGGCACATCGAGACGGTAAACTCGATGATCAAGGGGTTGCAAGGAGCCGCGTTGCGGGCGCGCGAATTCGTCAACCAGTGTCGTGAGATCATCGTCCGTGTTATCACACATAAGGTGATGATTGTTGCCTCGGGATAGGTTTTCTACAGAGCATCGAATCCGCGTTTCCGGTGTCGCGGATCAGAAGCGGAAGCCGTTCAGGCA
>JAKAUH010000644.1 GCA_021818605.1 Planctomycetota bacterium | reverse complement strand
AAACCGCGAGCACTCCCCAACCATGAGCAGCGCCCCCGCCGTCCATCACGCGTACAACGACGTCGTCGCCACCCATTACGATCTGGACCCCCAGGGGATCATCGGCCGGTCGCTCGACCTCGGGATCGGGCAGCTCGAGCAGGTGGGCCTGCTGGGCCCATCCCGGCGCTGGCGAGTTCTCGACGTGGGCATGGGAACCGGCCTGTTCCTGGGCAAGCTCCGCTCGCGCGCCGGCGACCGGCTTGAACCGTTCGGGATCGACCTGGCCGAGAACATGCTGGAGGTTGCACGACGCCGGCTCCCCGACCTCCACGCGGTGGTCGGCGACGCCGCTGAACTCGACTCGTACTTCCGCGGCCAGACATTTGAATGCGCCTGCACACACTTCGTGACCGGGTTCGTGCCGATGGCTCGCCTGGCCCCTCAGATCGCCCGGCGCGTCGAGCCAGGCGGATACTGGTCGCTCATCGGTGGGACAAAAGCCGCGTACCCGGCGCTCCAGGCCAGGGGGAACTCGAAGCTCCTCCGCCGCCTCACCGGCGCCGGAAATCGCTCGATGGATGACACGGTGCTCAATCCCGTCGATCTCCGCGAGGTCGCCGATACGATGGACGCGCACGGCTTCGACCTCTGCCGCGGCGAGACGTTCGAACCCGCCCTGACATTCAACAACTTCGACGAGTTCATGGAATTCGGCTACCGCGGCGGCTGGTTGACTCCGCTGCTCGAGTCGATGGGCCTGCACCGCGCCGGTCCGATCAGGCGCTGGGTGCTCAACCGCATCGCCTTCCCCGTGCACGACCGGCACAACATCGTCGTCGCACTGGGCCGCAAGCGGTAGAACGCCCAGTACGCCAAGGTGAGGAACCGCGAGCCGGTCAGAAGAGGAACCACGAAAAACACGAAATTGCACGAAAAACAGGGCGATCGAGGTGCCGGCGAGTGTGACTCTCCTCCTGTTTCCCTTTCGTATGGTTTCGTGTTTTTCATGGTTCCTCCGGGATTCCGTACCCTTACCTCCTCCAGTCGTGCCGGCGGAACAGCAGGTAGTGGAGGCAGATCGGGATCTCGTAGACGAGCAGGATGAGATTCAGATCCAGGCCGGGCGGAAAGCGGCGGTTGAAATCGGACATATCCGCCGCGGCCGTCCAGATCTTGTGGTTCCACGACTGAAACTTGTAGAAGGCCGGTGCCATCGCCACGAAGCCCAGGATTGACCAGGCCGGCAGCGTGGGCAGCACCCGCACGCTCGCGACGAAGATGGTCAGCAAGCCGGCCGTCGCCACGACGATGCGCAGCGGGGCGTTGATGGCCACGACGGTGAGATACGTCGCGGCCATCGCCGCCAGGATCGGCCAGGTGGCCGGCGCGCCGAGGTGCCGGGCCGCCTGGTCGGCCGCGGCATAGACCCCGTACCACAGGCCATACAGTGCCACCACGTGCGCGACATTGATGCCGAATTGCGAGTGCCGGCCCAGGTGCCGAGCATACAGCTCGTCGAAGTCAACGTGCCGCAAGCTCAGCGGCCGGGTCGTCCGCGTGCTCATACGTTCCCTTCTTCCGGATCGGTGACCGCAGGATCAAACCGCCGAGACCGGCGGCCAGGAGTTTCCAGAGAGGCGTGCTCACCACCTCGGCAATCGTCCGGCAGGCCGCGCGAACATCATCGGGCCGGGCGTCGAGCGGAGGCGTGATCTTCAGGACGTTCGGTTCGTACTGGCAGAATCCGGCGAGCACGGGGAACCGTGGATGCCGGAGCATCGCCAGGAGCACGAAGGCCGCCAGCCGCCTCCCCAGCCAGCGCCGAGGGACACGGCTCACGTCAAGCTCGATGCCGATCAGCAGGCCGAACGCCCGCACCTCGCGGACATGGCGGCTCGAGGATACACACTCGACGAGCCCGGCGCGGAACAGTTCGGCTGTCTCGTCGACCTGCCGCGTCAGGTCGATCCGCTCGCCCAGGCGGAGGAGATTCACCACGGTGCGATATCCCTGTTCGTGGTCGAATCGCCCCTTCAGCGCGGCGACCACGGTCGGCGCACGCGCATCGAGGCGATCGGCCACCGCGTCGGAATACAGCGTCAACGCGAACGGGAACATCAGATCCGAGGTCCCCTTGCCCAGCAGAAGCAGGTCCGGCGTCAGGCCGATGGCACGCGACCGAACAAACGGGCCGGTGCGGTACATGCCGGTCTGGACCTCGTCGACCAGCAGCAGATAGCCGCGCCGCCGACGGCCCTCGTCCAGATGTCGGATCACGGACTCCGGGATGGCCCGCACGCCGCCCACCGACTGGATCAGCTCGAGCTGGACGACGGCAAACTCGTGCGTGTCCATGAGCGCGTCGATTTGTGCGCAGGCATCGGGCGCGAACGGGTCGACGTAGTGGACCTCGGGATAGAGCGGGCCGATCCCCTCCTTGTACTTCGGATTGGCCGTGCCCGTCAGCGCGAACAGGGTCTTCCCGCCGAATCCGGCCTTCAGGGCGAGCACGTGACGCCGGGGATGCTGCGCCGTGAGCGCCAGCTTGAGCGCGCCCTCGACCGCGCCGCCGCCGCTGGCCGCGGGCAGGAGGCGGCCGAGGCCGGTGAGATGGCGCAGCCGGCCGGAGAGCTCGGCCTCGAGGTCCGCGCCGGCCGGGAGCGCGGGCGACATCGTCTCATCGAGATAGTTCGGCGGATTATGCCCGCGCATGCTGCACGCGACTCCGCCCACCACGTCGTAAACCGGCTGCCCGCCCACGACCACGAACGAGCCCGACGCGCGGACATCCGCCGTCTCGAACCCGGCCGCCCGGATCAGCCGGAAGAGCGAGGGATTGTAGTGACGCCGGAACGCCTCGCCGCGGCCCCACACGTCGTCGCGAACGACACGAAGCTCGCTGGCGTGCCGGCCGACGAACTCCGGCTCGGCCTTGCCCAGGCACGCGAGGAAATGCCGCGCCGAGATCGTGTTGGGCTGGAAGGTGGTCGAGTGGAACGTCCCCTTGCCCGGCCGGTTCCACACGGCGAACAGCGACTGCCGCGCCGTGAACGCACCGAACGGGACAGCATGATCCACGAACGACTCATCGAAGACGATCACGTCGGGCACCAGCAAGCCCGGCAGCCGCCCCGGATCGGCCCGGACCGCATCGAGGGCCGCGCGATCGACGCAGGTGATGACCCTCGGCGCGTCTCGAGTGATGATCCGCCCGATGGCCGCCGCGTGCTCGTCGAAAAGCCGGTCATTCGAGGCGACCAGCACGAGGGGATCGATCCGTGTCGCCCCCATGGCGGCCGCGATTCCCTCGAGCTTACCGCCGAGTACGCGAACATCCGGCAGGAACTCGACGCGCCCGCCGCCGGTCAGCTCGGTCGAGGCGAACCCGGCCAGCCGGTCGGCGGGGTCGAGGACCAGCGCCGTCGAGCGAGCATCCGGCCGGGCCCGGTTGCACCGCAGGAGCTTGAGCGCCCCGCTGATCGCCTCCTCGATGCCATTGGCCAGGAAGGACTGGTAGTCCTCGCCGTCGCGCCCGTCCGCCCAGGTCGAACGGGCGTAGCGATCGAGGCACAGGCCGACCTGCGCGACGTGCGGATTCAGGTAGAGCCGGAGGAAGTTCGGCTCCTGCTCGTGCAGGATCGACTCGATCGTCTCGGCGAGCGGCGGCGGCTCGTGTCGCATCGGTATCATGGCCATTCGGTTCAGTTGCTGTGCTTGCCGGGATTGTACCGGACGTTCGGGAGCGTGCCGGCGGTGTAGGCGTCGAATCGCTTCTTGTCCCACCGGAAGAGAAACAGGTCCGCCGATACGCGGTCCTCATCCCGGAACGGCGAGTGCGGCAGCCCGTCGCGGCGGATGTAGCGGAGCTGGATCTTGCGGAGCGGTATCGGAACATGCGTTGACCAGAAAGTCTCGAACTCTTCCGGGGTGAAGAACAGCTCGGTGTGCCAGGCCACGCGGCGGCTCAGGGCGTGCATGAGGTACGAGGTAATCGGATTCTCCTCCAGCCGATCCCAGAGCCGGCCCAGGGCGTCGCGGGGCAGCTCGAGCGCGCGTCCCGTCAGGTCGTCGAGATCCGGATAATAGCGCGCCACCGTCACCGTACGGCTGGCGGCGTGGCCCTGGCGGATCTCGACGTTCCCGGCCTCGGCATCGCGCAGCGCGGCGAGCAGATCGGCGGCCGTCGCGTCGCTCACCGTCTCGCGGCGAACGTCGTAGCGCGACCGCGGCCGGGCGCGCAGGTACAGGCGAAGGACCACGGCCGAAGAGGCCAGGTTGTAGACATTCTCGGCAAAGTCGCGATCCTCGCGCGCGGCCGAGACGATCCGGTCGTGCTCGGGATCGTACAGCACCACGCGGGTGATCGTGTCGGCCACGGTCGCATAATCGACAGCCGATCCGTGAATCGGCACGAAGAACGCGGTGCCCAGCGCGACGTATGAATAATTGGGAACGACGTGTAGCTCCTCGCCCCCGTCGGCCAGGCAGGCCATCGCGTCGTGGACCGTCGCCCCGCAATCGGCCTTGAGCCGCCCGGCCCCGGCGCGGACGAGAACCGTCCGGCGGCAGCGGACGGTCGAGACGATCGTCTTGCCCGGGTAGCGATGGCCAAAGTGATTCACACCGTTGTTGTAGCCGACCACGCGGACGCGCTCGATGTTCCCCGCGTGGCAGAGCGCAAGCAACTCGCGAAACGAGCGCGGCCTGATGACGGAGACATCGAGCTGACGGACCGCCGGCCAGTGCCGTGCCAGTGACGACACGATGAGTGTGATCAACTGACCGACGAGGAGCCACGAGAGGATCGTTGCCGCCACCGACACGACGACCTGGCCGAGCGAGCCGCTTCGATGTCGCCGGAGCAGATCGCGCCAGGACGTGTTCACCCCCAGCAGCGTGAACGCCCGGCGATCGCGTCGCAGGACCCGGCCGGCCACGGCCTCGACTCGCGGCCAGCCCGCCTCGAGCCGCTCCGACTCAATCGCGTCGAACAGCTCCGACGGCGGCAGGACGCAGGTCGCCAGCCGCGGGGCGATCAGCGGCCAGAGCGGGGCGAGCCATCCGAGCGCCCGACCCATGGCCGACTGCGGGCCAATCAGGTGGCCGGGACGAAAGACGACGACCCGCGCGCCGGGGACCGCATTGTCGAATAGCGCAAATGCGAAGCGCTCGGCCTCCTCGGCAGCGGGGTCGTCCAGATGGACACGGAAGCTGCCCACGATGCCGACGAATCCGATCGACCATCGCCGCGCCAGCTCCGCGAGGTCGGCCAGCTCGCGGCGACGGGCCTCCGACACGTGCGGGCCGATGAAGATCATCAGGGCGTCGCCCCGATTGGAAACGGTCGGCACCTCGGGCACGGTGCGCAGCCACTCCCGTGCCATGTGGCTCGGGTCGTCTCCGAGCAGCACAGCCTCGTCGCGCGCTCCCTGACCCACGAAGGCAACATAGTCGCCCGCGACGGGATGGCCGAGCCCCGCGACGAGCACAAGGCCAGCGCGAACCTCGGTGGCCGGCATCCGCCGCTCAGCGATCGCCGGCGGGCTCGTCGAGCCCGAAGAGTGGCTGTCCATAGCGGACCTTCTCGTTGGGGGTGACCAGGGGAATCGCACCGGGCGCCGGCGGCGTGAGCAGGACGACCGTGGAACCAAGCTCGAAGGTTGCCATCCAGTCGCCTCGCGCAACGGGCGAAGGGGGATCGCAGGCGAACGACTCAACCCGCCGCGCACCGGCGCGGAATCGCGGCACCAGCGGCCCGGTGATGTGCCCCACGCCCCAGCCCGCGACCATCACGACGACGATCGGGCCGGCGTCCGTCGACAGGTGCAGAACCACGCGCTCGTTCAGAGTGTAGACCGGGTACTCGGCGCGCTGCAACGGCGGGTGCACCAGCAGTCGAGATCCCGGCACGTGCACCACTCGATCGAGCCGCCCGTCCGCCGGGCTGAACACCCGATGGCAGTCGATCGGCGAGAGGAAGACGATCGCGAACAGACCTCGCTCGAACGGCCGGGCATCGACCTCGGCCAGCAGCGAGGCGACCGAGTACTCGATCCCCTTGACCGTCAGCAGCGTGCCGCCGTCCACGCGGCCGACGTCCTGCACCCGGCCGTCGCACGGGCTGAGGACGACCGAGCGATCCGCGGCGATGGGCCGCGCCTCGGGCCGAAGACCGCGGGTGAACAGGGCATTCAACGACGGGTAATCCTCCAGCGGACGCTCGGACTCGGACTCGGCCAGGCCCGGCGGATACCTTCGGACATACTGATCCCGGAACAGCCGGCGCCGCACCCGCCGCGATGGGATCGGCAGGCGTGAAAGCTTCACCGCCAGCGCCGCCAGGCCGAGCGACACCAGGCCGCCGTGAATAATCCGCGCCTGGCGAATCTGCTCGAGCCGGATCGACAATCGCCGCGTGAGCGTCATGGTGGACGGGTTTCTCATGAGAGCGCCTGAACCAACGCCGAATCCAACAACCCGCCTCGCCCGCGATCCCCGGAAGAGTGCAACCACGAAAAACACGAAATCACACGAAAGGGAGAAGCGACCGTGTCGATGGTGTGTTGATTCCTCATTCTTTTTCGTGGAATTTCGTGTTTTTCGTGGTTGATTCCGGCTGTACTTCGCTGGTGAATCCCAGGACTCTTCCGCGGTTAACTCCGCAACTCTCCAGGGAGGTTTAAACCTCGGCGACGACCTTCGACGCCACGCGCAGGGCGTTGGCGATGATCGTCAGCCCGGGGCCGACCCCCAGCGACGTCGGCAGGAAGCTGCCGTCCACGGCAAACACATCAGGATTCGCAAACATCCGGCAGTCCGGGTCGAGCACCGCGTGCGCCGGATCCCGGCCGAAGCGGAGGGTCCCGCACTGATGGGCGACATGCTCGCGCGAATTCCGCCGCGACGAGAGGAAGTACATCGCGCCCGACCTCCGGAGAATCCGCGCGAGCTGCGGTCTCATGTGCTTGCACCGGGCGAGGTCGAACCGCGAGTAGCGGTGGGCCAGCCGCGCCTGGTTATCCGGCCCCAGCGTCACGCGGTTGGCCGGGTCGGGCAGATCCTCGATCAGGCCGAGCAGCGGCAGGATCCGCTCGCGGAGGAACTGCCGCACCGGCGGCGGCACGAGCGGTGCGAACTTCGCCACGGTGAGTGGCCCGGGCACCGCCAGCGACTGGATCACGCCCATCTTGTGCGGGAACCGCCGGGTGCCAAAGTAAAAGTCGGCGAACCCCACCTGCTTCACGAACGTCGAACCGGCGTCGATCGTCCTGGGATAGACCCCGAACACGATCGCGCCGAGGTGGAGCATGTAATTCCGTCCGATCAGCGGATGATCCATCCCCGAGCGGAGCAACAGCAGCGACGACCCGATCGCTCCCGCGGCAATCGCGTAGCGCCGCGCCCGGTAGTAACGACGACGGCCGGTCGATCGATCGACCACCGAGAGCAGCGTTGCCCCCGTGCCCGGCTCCCGGACCAACCGCTCGACCTCGACCCGCGTCTGCACCTTGATGGGCTGGCCTCGACTCATCGCCGTCTCGAGCAACTGCGCCGACGACTGGCGGGCGCCGGTGGGGCAGAGATAGCCCGCGCACGCGGCGCACCGCAGGCATCGCGACGAGTCGATCGCCAGCGGAAGATGAAACGGATGCAGGCCGCGAGCGCGATTGGCGGTCATGAGCCGCTGGTTCAGCGGGTGCAAGGGCAACGGCGCCCCCGGAAACCCGCGCGCCGGCTTCTTCAGCGGAGCAAAGTCCTCGTCCCCGCACCCCGCGACGCCGAAAAGCCGCTCGGCCTCCGTGTAGTGCGGCTCGAGCTCGTCATAGCCGATCGGCCAGTCCCAGATCGCCCGCGGAACCCGATCGCCGTAGTACCGCCCCGGCTGGAAATCCTGCTCGCTCGGCCGGAGCAACGCCCCGCCGTAGAGACTCGTCCCGCCTCCCAGTATCCCCCCCATGTACAACCGGCTGGACCGACCGTTGACATCGACCTCGCGATCGTCGTAAGGCCCCTTGTCGATCAGGATCGCCTTCTCGTCCTGCGAGGGCAGCTCGACGGGATACCGATCGCCCCGCTCCAGCACCAGAACCGACTTCCCCGCGCCGGCGCAGGCCGCCGCGAAGGTCGCGCCCCCTGCCCCGCTGCCGACAACAATCACATCGCAGTCGTACTGCACCCCAGCCTCCCGACGGCCGCCATTCGATAGGGCCGGCTCGCCCGCCCTGCTGCCGTCACGCCGATATGGTCGCCGATGAAGAGACTGTGATCAAGGTATTCAGAAATGTTTCATAAAATCTTGACCGGGACTTCTCAATCCGGGCATTGCAGGCGCCCCTGATCGGCCTGATCGGCGAGAAGATCGGTCCGCCCTTGTGCCGGACGGATATGATCGGTTAGCTGGCGGCCTGCAACAACCTGTCGAAATGGAATCGCGGATTCATCGACCACCCCGGATTCCCTTGCCAGTTCCACGCTCGGGAATTCCCAAACGCGACATCACTTGCGTCACACATCCACGGGCCACGACAACCCGGCCAGGCCGACGGGACTACTCCCTACAGCCGACGCCCAGGCAAGAGATCCTCTCTTTTCTCCACGAGTTCTTCCCGCCCGGTTGCCCTTGACGTCCGCGGCCAACTGGTTAAGATCTTAACCAAATGAGCCCGACTCGGAAGTCCGCGAAGCGTGAGCTGCCCGTCCTGAACGACGACCCCCGGAGCTGGGAGTTCCGGGCGGCGGTGGCGATGCTCCGCCTGCAGGGTCGGCTCGAGCGGTGCCTTTCCGACGGGCTGGCGGCGCACGGGCTCACGCTCGCGCAGTTCGATGTCCTGATGACCCTCTGCCACGGCGATGGGATCACGCAGCAGGAGCTGGCCGAGTGGCTCCTGGTCACCAAGGCCAACGTCGTCGGACTGATCGACCGGGTCGAGGCGGCCGGCTGGGTCGAGCGCCGGGCGGACCCCGACGACCGTCGGGTGAAAAGGCTCTACCTGACTAACGCCGGCCGCAAGCTCGCTCGCAAGGCCCAGCCCGGCCAGCACACCCTGATTCAACGGATCTTCGGCCGGCTCTCCGAGGCCGAGCTCCGACAGTTGCACGGCATGCTCGTGCGGCTCGAGAAAGCATGCTCCGAAGGCGGCTGAGTTTTTTGCTCGATGGTCAATGTGTTGACTGTCAGGAGACAAACCTTCACGAAGGAGGGATCGAGACGATGGAGACGACCGATCGGAAGCGAGTCGAAGGCGAGGCGCTCGACGTTTTGTTCCGCGAGGCGCGCACTCACAGCGCATGGCTGTCGCGCCCGGTGAGCGAAGAGGTGTTGCACGCGGCCTACGATCTGGCCCGACTGGCTCCGACCAGCGCCAACACGTCGCCAGCCCGCTTCGCTTTCCTGACGACCTCGGCGGCGAAGGAACGGCTTGTTCCGGCGCTCATGCCGGGCAACGTCGAGAAGACCCGCTCGGCGCCGGTGACCGTCATCGTGGCGCAGGACATGGAGTTCTATGAGCAGTTGCCCCGGCTGTTCCCGTTCGTCGACGCCCGCTCGTGGTTCGTCGGCAACCCCGGAATGATCGCCGACACCGCGGCGCGGAACAGCAGCCTGCAGGGCGCATACTTCATCCTGGCGGCCCGCGCGCTGGGGCTCGACTGCGGCCCGATGTCGGGCTTCGACCCCGAGAAGGTCAACGCCGAGTTCTTCCCCGACGGCAAGTGGCGGGCGAACTTCCTGATCAACCTGGGTTACGGCGACCACGCGCAGCTTTATCCCCGCGCTCCTCGGCTCGAATTCGACGAGGCCTGCCGCGTGCTGTAACTCGCTGCCGAGCGCTTCAGCGCCCCGGCTCGCCCAGCGGGAACGACTCGATGCTCGTCAGGGGCGTGCCGGTCACGCTGCCGCCGACGGCCAGCAGGTCGTGGGCGATGCCCGGCAGCAGGCGGTGGGTCAGCCGAGGGGTGGCGAGCCGGCCGACGGGCTCCCAGCGGTCGCCGGCCGTCGAAAGGCGGAACACCGGGCCGTCCACGCCGTTGGCATACAGCCGGCCGTCCACAGCGAACGCCGACGGCGCAAACCCCTGCCGCTTGCCGCCGGGGAGCTCGGGGCCGCGGGACCAGGTCTTCGTCGCCGGGTCGTAGATATCCACCGACTTCACCACGCCGCCGTCCTCGGTCAGCCCGCCGATCGCATAGACCTTGCCGTCGAGCGCCCCGACCGCCAGCGCGCGGCGGCGGAACGGCGGCGGCGGCAGCTCGCGCCAGCCATCCTTCGGCCGCGACAGGTCGAACACCAGCGCCGTGCCGAGAAACTCGGCGTTCGCCGAATCGCCGCCGGGCATCGACCAGCCGCCGATCACGTAGATTTTGTCCCCCACCACGACCGAGTCGTGCGTCGACCGCGGCTCGGGCAAGGGAGGCATCGCGGTCCACGTTTTCGACTCGGGGTCGAACCGCGCGAAGTCGGCGACCGACTTCAGGTCGCTCGGCGTGCCCGGCGGGTTATGCGGTGCCATGCCGCCGATCCGGTAGAGGAATCCGCCGTGCGCCATCAACGTCACGCCCTGCAAGGCCGGACCGCCCGGCAGCTCCTCCCAGGTCGTCCGATCGCGCAGGTTCAGCCGCCGGAAATGCTTCGACGCCGTCTCGCGGCTGTACCTGTGCGTCTTGCCCGTGTGACCGCCGTAGACATACAACCAGTCGCCCAGCACGGCGCTGCCAAAGCTGTCGACTCCCTGAGGGATACTCGCGAACGGTAACGGCTTCGACGAGGATGGCTCGCCATCGGCCGTTGCCTTCACCTCGGCCGTGCCGGGCACGACGGTCGGCTTGGAGAGGAGTTGTGCCCGGGTTAGACCCGGCGCGAACAGGACGATCGCGAGCGTACCGGCAAGCCTCGTCGCTCGTGCCGATTCTGTCGTTCGCTGACTCGACGGAATTCGCATGGCGCACCTCATCCTCGTGGAAGCTCCCGCGCGGCCTCATGCGATGGGAAGTCCGTCCCGCCGCAGTGTGGCCTGCTGGCTCATCAGCGAACCGGCGGGCCGGCGACCAGCTCTTCGCCGGCTTCGCCGTCCCGCCAATTGCCGCGGGTTCGATTCCGCGAGTATTACGTCGCCGCCTCAGTGTGTCCAGCCGCCGGCCTCAGCGCCCGAGGATCGCCGACAACCGGTCAATACGAGTCGGCGGAGAGGACTTCGCCGCCGCCGACGGTGCCCAGGCCCCGCCACATCTGCCAGTTGACCGTGTTCTTGATAAAATGCACGCTCCCATCGGCGAACAGGGCATTCACCCCGCCAGGATGGTGGCCCCGGGCGGTCACGGCGCCGTAGGTTGGGCCGCCGTCGTCCTCGTCCTCGGAGATCATGTCGCTGTCCAGAGCCGGCGTGCCGGCCGGGGCATAGGTATTGGGCGGCAATGCGGTGGTGAATCCGTCGAAGAAGGTGTTGCCGTTGCACCAGTGCGTATGGCCGCCGCCCACCATGCCCGAGGGCGCCGGAAAGAACGTGCATCCCGAGGTCGGTGCCGCCGCGACGCTCGCCAGCACCGTGGTTATGGTCGGGTAAGCGTACGCGCCGATCGGGCCGGGTGAGGGCACGTTGCCGCAGTCATGATAGGCCGGAGTATACGTCTTGACCTCGGCGGCCAGGAGCGTATTGCTCAGTCCGTCGGTGAACGACGCGAACCGACGGCTGAGGTTGGTACCGATCGCCGCCGGCGTCGGCGCGGTGGACGTGAACCCACCGAAGCTGTACCAGGTCCCCTCGCACCATCCGTAATTCGAGACGCCGAAGGTGCCGGGTATGCCCGCATTGCTGGTGGCGATCCACACCTGCTGATTGGGCTCGCTGGGACAGAGGAAGGCCGTCAATTGCGTGGAACAGGCCGTCACATTCGAGGGGGCTGTCGTCTTGATCGAGTAGTTGATCGCGTTGTACAGCGTCCCCAGCTCCAGGTACGAAGTGATCCGCGCGGACGCGCTCCACTGCGAATGCCAGAGCACCCCGCCGGAATTGGTGAACGTGACCACCTCCTCCGGCGGCAGAACTCCATTCGAACTCTCGTAGTTCTGCATCCCCAGCCCAAGTTGCTTGAGATTGTTGGTGCACTGAACCCGCCGCGCCGCCTCGCGCGCAGCCTGGACAGCCGGCAGCAACAACGCGATCAGCACCGCGATGATCGCGATCACCACCAAAAGCTCGATCAGTGTGAACGCCCGACGTTTACACTTGCGACCACGAATGCATTGCCTCGCAACACATGCTTCCCGGCACGACCTGTCACTCGCATGGTGGACACCATCCGTCTGGCCCCAGTCACGGGAATCAGACCGGGACGCAGGCGTCGGCGGCTGACCGGCTATCTGGCTGGAAATCTGGCTGCTGCAATCGTTTACCGTGATCGGCCCGTGAGAGCCCAGGGTCAGGGTGGAATGGAAAACTCTGGTCAACATCATCTTCGGACTTGCCTCTGCAATACGGCATCCAGCCCGGCGGGACCAGCGCCGGACGGACTCGGGCAGGCTGTTGAAATTGAGATTCAATCTCAACAGAACAAAGCTACTGCGATCCCGATCCCGTTGTCAAGACAAGAAAGGGCAGCGAATCAGTTGACCGCGTGCAGCCAGAGCTGATCCCTGGGTGTTCCACGACGGCTTGAGGGCGAGGTGCCGACCAGGCTGCACGGAGCAACCCGCGATGTTGGCTTCAGGGACTCGCGTACTCCTCGGGATCAATCGAACGGGATCCCGGTCTGGCGCGAAACATCGCGGAGGGCCTCGACGACCGCCGCGACCAGCGGGATGCCGGAGGTGCGCCGGACGGCCTCCGCCTGGCGCTCGGGATCGCCCGGGATGAGCGGGCCCGGCGTGCCGGGGGCCGGCCGGGCGGCGCGGAACGCGCGAATCCAATCGTCGACCTGGCTCCTGAACTCATCCGGATCGATGAAGCCGTCGATCCGAAGCGCGCCGAAGGCATGGCCGATCCCGCGGCCGACGCTCCCCTTCGGGAGATTCTGCTGCAGCGCGAACGGCGGCACGAAGGGCCCCCAGTTCGCCCCGCTGAGCATGCCGGAGAGGATGTCCACCATCGCCGCCAGGCAGTAGCCCTTGTGGCCGCCGTGCTCGCGATCGCCGCCGAGAGCCAGCAGGGCGCCGCCCTCGATCAGTCGGCGGGGATCGGTCGTGGCGCGGCCCTCGGCGTCGACCGCCCAACCTTCGGGGATCGGCAGTCCCTTGCGCATGGCGATCTCGACCTTGCCAAACGCTGCGGCGCTCGTCGCCATGTCGATGACGATCGCCGGCTCGACCTTGCCGGGGAACGCGATGGCGATCGGGTTGGTGCCGAGCATCCGCTCGGCCGACCACAACGGCGCCACGAGCCGGCCCGAGTTGGTCATCGCCCAGCCGATCAGGCCCCGCTCCAGCGCCTGGAGGGGATAATAGCCGGCGATGCCGAAGTGGTTGGTGTTGCACACGCTGACCCAACCCGAACCGACGGCCTCGGCCTTGTCCATCGCGACCCGGTTGGCCCACGGCCCGACGACCAGCCCCAGCCCGTTGTCGCCGTCGACGGTGGCCGTGCCGGGCAACTGGCGGACGATCCGGATCTCGGGCCGGGGGTTGATCCGGCCAAGGGTCAGCATGTGGAAATATGCGTGCAGCCGCGCCACACCGTGCGAGTCGATCCCCCGCAGGTCGCTCGCGATCAGCACGTCGGCGGCCTGGCGCGCATCGGCCTCGGGGACGCCGAAATGCCGGAACACGCGGGCCGAGAACTCCGCCAGCCGTTCGGCAGGATAGGTCGGCATCTCGTCGGGTCCGATCATGAGCGCCTCCGACGGCCGGTCATTCGAATCGGCCGGCCGGCCGACTCAGAAGATGCGAGGAAATCGTAGAGAGAAGAGCGGAGAGCGAAGAACGAAGAGCAAAGCAGCACCAGAATCTCATGAGTCGTCGCTTACATCTGTTCGCTCGCTTCGATCCGATCCGATCCGATCTCCGGAATCGATTTCGTCACAAGCCCTCACGCGAACCGGGGAATCAGCCGCTCGACGATCGTCTTGCCGATGTTGAGCGATGCGGTCGCCGCTGGCGACGGCGCGTTGTTCACGTTGATCACCCGTTCGGACTCCTGGATCAGGAAGTCGTCGACCATCGAGCCATCCGGCAGGACGGCCTGCGCGCGGATACCGGCCGGCGCGGGGTGCAGGTGCTCGGCCCGGATCTCGGGCACGAGCCGCTGGAGCGCCTTGACGAACGCCGCCTTGCTCACCGACCGCCAGATCTCGCCCAGCCCGGTCTTCCAGTACTTCGCCGCCAGCTTGCGGAAGCCCGAATAGCCCAGCGTCTCGGCCATATCGGCGAGGTTGAAGTCGGTCTTGCGGTATCCCTCACGGGCAAACGCCAGCACGGCGTTCGGGCCGCACTCCACGCCACCCACGATCATCCGGGTGAAGTGCACGCCCAGAAACGGGAAGTTCGGGTCGGGCACCGGGTAGATCAGGTTCTTGCAGAGGTGCTCGGCCTCGCGGGTGAGCTCATAATACTCGCCGCGAAACGGTATGATCTTGGCGTCAGGCGTCTGGCCGCTCATCGCCGTGACGCGGTCGCAGTGCAGCCCGGCGCAGTTGACCACCTGCGACACCTCGAACTCAGCCGCGGCCGTGGTCACCACGACCTTGCCGTTGTTCGAGCGGTCCATCTTCGTCGCCCGCGCCGAGGTGACCACCAGGCCGTCGCGCTCGCGCACCCGCTCCGCCAGCCGCTGGCACACCTGTTTGTAATTGACGATCCCCGCCTCAGGGACGTGGATGGCCTTGATCCCGGCCGAGTGCGGCTCGAGCTCGTTGAGCCGCTCCTTGCCGATCACCTCGCACTTGACGCCGTTGGCGACGCCACGCTCATAAATCCGCTCCATGGCCGGCAGCTCGGATTCATCGAGCGCCACGATCACCTTGCCGCAGATCTCGTACGCGATCCCCTGGGCCGCGCAGAACTCCTCCATCAGCTTCTTGCCTTCGCGGCAATTGATCGCCTTGAGCGAGCCGGGCTTGTAATAAATGCCCGAGTGCAGCACGCCCGAGTTATGGCCGGTCTGGTGCATGGCCAGCTCGGCCTCCTTCTCCAGCACAACGACCCGCTTGCCGGGAAGTTCCCGGGTGAGCTGATAGGCCGTCGCCAGCCCCACAATCCCCCCGCCAATGATGGCCACGTCCGTCGAGATCATTGCTATCCTTGGATATCACCATTCGAAAGGTTATGGCATCGGGACGACCCGCGCGGCCGCCCACATTTCAGCCCAACAGCGTACCTGAGAATCGAGGCCGCGGCCAGGGTCGCTCCGGCCGAACCGTCGACCGCCCGGTCGCCGGCCCGGCCGATCGCTCGGCCCGAGATGACGCAGACTGGCGCGATTAATGCCTTGTGTGGTGCTCTGTAGAAAACCACGAACATCCATCCAGGTTGGGTCGTACTATGAGATATGACGACCAGCAAATCACCACGCCGGGTGCTGCAGGTCGCCTACGA